>JAYEIY010000325.1:0-4711 GCA_034660375.1 Verrucomicrobiota bacterium | reverse complement strand
TACAAATCGTTCCCTGAAAGGGAACCTCAAAAAAACACAAAAACATTGAAATTCCCCTCCAGGAAATATTCTTTTCTTATTCATATCCCACCACGATGCGGTGGGCTACGGTGAATATCCCCAGTGGAGATAAAACGGATATTCTTTTTTAAGAATTAACCTTAGATGAGGTGGAATAATATCCTGGATAAAAAAAAGGAATCTGAGTTGCTCAATAACTTGGAGCTCTGGTTTTAAAGTTAAACTGCGTTTTTTAGGATTAATTAGACATTGCACGAAAAAGTTTTTAAAAAGCAAAAATCGGATATTATTGTCTAATAATTGACCTTAGATAAGGTCATAACTTCTTAGCTCTTATGTGCATTTTGAACTTAAATTGCAAATTTGAAGAAAAAAATAGAATAGGGAATATTTTTTTTTATTCATGTCCCCACCGCGTGCGGTGGGGTACGGTGAATATCTCCGGTGTGGATAAAAGTATTTTATTCATCTACGGAGTTAAGATTTTTTCATTTTGTGTTTTTTACGTTCTTTTTCTTTAAGATAGCGTTTTCTTATACGGATATTTTGGGGAGTTACCTCTACTAATTCATCTTCCCCAATGTATTCTAGAGCCTCTTCGAGACTGAGTTTAGTTGCAGGAACTATTTTGATTGCTTTATCTGAGCCTGATGCACGGACATTGCTCAATTGTTTTGCTTTTTGAATATTAACTGTCAAATCACCTTCTTTGCAATTTTCTGCTACAATCATTCCTTCGTAAGTCATAACATTTGGATCTATAAAAAATGTCCCTCTATTTTGCAGTGCATTAATTGCATATGGAATGGCCGCTCCCTGTCCCATGCTGATAAGGACTCCATTTATACGGTGGGGGACTTCTCCTTTATATGGTGCATAGTGATCAAAACGATGTGATACAATTGCTTCTCCCGCGGATGCGGTCATTACTTTGCTTCTCAGCCCTATAATCCCTCTTGTTGGAATATTAAAATCAACGATTTGCCGTTCTCCGGCATGTTCAAGATTCATCATTTCACCTTTTCTCTGACCAACCAACTCTATTATTTTGCCTATTGAGTCTCTTGGAGAGTCAATAGTAAGTGTTTCAATAGGTTCTTCTTTTACTCCTTCATTATCGCGAAAAATAACATGTGGTTTTGAAACAGAAAGTTCATAGCCTTCTCTGCGCATATTTTCTATTAATATGGATAGATGCAGAAGTCCGCGCCCGCTGACTTCGAATGAATCTCCATCTATTTCTTCTACATGTAAAGCTGTATCTTTTTCTGTTTCCTTAAAAAGACGCGCCCTGATATGGCGACTACTTACATAGGTTCCCTCCTGTCCATATAAAGGAGAGTCATTTACTCTGAAAAGCATTGATATAGTAGGTTCATCAAGACTTATAGGAGGCAGAATTTTAGGATTTTCTGCATCTGCAATTGTATCACTTATATCTATACCTTCTATTCCTACAATTGCGCAGAGGTCTCCACAACTTACATGATCCGTTTCTTTTCTTTCCAGACCTTCAAAAGTAAAAAGTTGCTTAATAGTTGCCTTCTCTATTTTTCCATCTGGTTTTATGTTGCAGATAGGAGTGCCAAGATTCAGTTCGCCTCTGTAAACTCTTCCTATACCTATTCGACCTACAAACTCTGAATAATCAAGAGATGCTATCTGCATTTGGACTGGTCCTTTTTTATTTTCAGGGGAGGGGATATATTTTAAAACGGCATCCAGAAGAGGAAGTATAGAATCTCTTTTTTCATGCAGTTCTAGGTTTGCCCAGCCGTCTTTTCCGCTTGCATATAGGAGTGGGAAGTCTAATTGTTCATCATTTGCATCTAGTTCAATAAAAAGATCAAAGACCTTGTCGTGTATCACATCTGCTCTTGCATCAGGTTTATCTATTTTGTTAATAAGAACGATAGGCTGTAGATTAAGATTGAGAGCTTTGTCAAGAACAAAGCGTGTTTGTGGCATCGGACCTTCAGCAGCATCAACCAGAAGAATAACCCCATCTGCTAATTTCAAAACCCGTTCAACCTGTCCTCCAAAATCACTGTGACCAGGCGTATCAATTATATTTATCTTTACATCTTTGTAATTAATACTTATATTTTTTGAGAGTATTGTGATTCCGCGTTCTCGTTCAATGTCATCACTGTCAAGCATACATTCACGAACTTGTTCATTATCCCTAAAAAGCTCAACTTGTTTAAGTATTTCATCAACCAGAGTTGTTTTCCCATGGTCAACGTGTGCGATAATTGCAATGTTTCTAATGTCTGTCATAAAATGTCCTTATTTTAGTTTTTTTATTTTATAGGCAAAGTGTGGGACTTTTTTTCCTTCTTTTTTCCAAATAATTTCAAAATCAGTTTTTATATCTTTCAAATCATCAATTCCTTCAGAGTAATTGTGATACAATAATGAATTATTAATTGACTTTTTCATAAAATCAAGATAGTTCTTATTGTCAGTTGAAATATGAAGAATTCCTTCATTTTTAAGGACTCTTGTTAACATCCCGCAGAATTCGGAAGTAAATACTCTTTTTGATCTATGGGCTGCCTTTGGCCAGGGATCAGGACAGAGAAAATGAATTCTATCGATAGAATTATCCTGGAGTTGATAACCGATGAGTTCAATTGCAGATGCTCTGAGTAACTTGGCATTGCTTAGATTGTGCAAATGAATCTTATTTCGAAGTTTTCTGAGACGTCCCAGCATTATATCTACTCCCAGTATGAGTCTGTCAGGATAAAGCTTTGCCAAATTTAAGAGAAAAAGTCCTTTCCCACATCCTAGGTCAAGTTCGACTTTTTTATTTCTATAATTAGTTGGGATCTCATATTTTTCGTATGTACTAGAGATTATTTTTAGGGTATTTTTCATATAAAAAAGAAACTCCACAAAAGATTCAACTTTTAGTGGAGTTTTTATTATGTATATATTCAGTAAAGCATGTAGAACCTCCATTTTGACAGAAGAGAGTCGGGGTTTACAGCTTTAGCGTAACCGACCAAAAATGTCTTTTTTTACGCTAAAGCTACGAACTCTACGTGTGGAAGGCGTGCTTTGCTGAATATTTAATTTATTATTATAGTTTTATTGTAAAATTTAGTATTATCTTCTGAAATCAGGTAATCCACGAATTTCATTGGCACGAATTGGAATTCCTGCAGGATTAACCAGTCTTGCTGTAACAAAAATAAGTAAATTCTGTTTTTTGCTGTGTTCTATCTTGTTTTGGAATAATCTTCCTATAAGTGGCAAATCCCCCAGAATAGGAATCTTGTCATTTATTTTTTCTACATGTTCTCTTATCATTCCGCCGAGAACAACCGTTTCTCCATCCCAGCAATTTACGGTGGTTTCTATAGTACGTGCCTCAATGATAGGCATTTGCGCTTTTGCATCTATCTCTTCTCCATCTACAACCATTTTGTAGTTTAATTCAATATCATATCCCTTAAATTCCATAACTTGTGGGCGCAAATTAAGTTCTATTGTGTATCCATCCGGTCCAACTGTAGGGGTAACTTCAAGAACAACTCCAATATCTCTAGCCTCTCCAAATTCCGGAATAGAGGGAGTAAAACTTGCACCTTCTGTGTCACTTGCCGGCGTCAACTCCGGTTCAGTCCAGGATTCAGGGAAATATCTTTCTTCAACCATTCTGAGAATGGCAGTATTACCGCTAACAGTTGTTATCTTTGGTGCAGATAAAACATCAGTATTTTTTGATTGAGAAAGAGCATGTATAATTGTTGTAAAGGCAAGGCTACCCAGGATAGAATTAACTTCAAGTATCCTATCATTTCCCGCAAAGTCAGCTACTGCCATAGAACCAAATCTAACTCCGTTGGAGAGGATTGGTGTTGTTCCATCATTGATTTGTTTTCCTATTACAGCTTTATATCTACCAGACCCAATACTCGGTGCAGCTACACTTGTTAGTATGTCTCCAGTCGCCGTATCATAAGTATCACCAGATTCAAAGCCTCCACCATTATGATTCATAATCCATTCGAACCCAAGTTCTTCAAGATCTAGTTGCATTATTTCCACAAATTTAGATTCTATTGTTACCTGGGTAGGGCTAACATTTAATTCTGCAAGGACTTTTTCTACTTTTCTCAGGTTATCAGGTGTATTTGTTACGATTAACTTACTTGTTTTAGAGTGATAATTGACTGTTGCGCCTTCTGGGAAAGCGACACCAAAATCAGTAAATATTTCAGCTACACTTTTTTGTTCAGCTACATCTCCCTCTGCCGCCTGAAATCCCTCTCCATCTCCGATCTGAAGAGTGCCAGCGTCTGCAGTCCTCTGTGTTTCCATAAAACCTGGTTCTACGGGATAAAATCGTGTTTCAAGTTTGTCAAGAGGTTTTAATTTATCTGCTATAACAATAGCATTTTCTTCTATGCGGTACTGAAGTCCAGCACCTTGACAAATATATTTTATTGCATCTCCAAGCGGTATTTTATCAAAATTCATGGTTATTAGCTTTCCTTTTGGAGCAGCAGGTGTATCAGCAGCGGGAGCACCAAAATCACCACCGAAATCGTCAATTCAGGAATGCCGGCCATCCTCTGTTATTGTTGGCTTATAAAAGGAATCAAGAAAAGGAGGTGGTTCGTTCCGATATTTTTCTGCACGAGAATAAACGGCTTATGATGATTTCCGGACCAAATGC
>JAYEIY010000324.1:0-4723 GCA_034660375.1 Verrucomicrobiota bacterium | reverse complement strand
ATCAGAGTTCAAAATCTCTGATTTTAAGCTTAGAGAGCCTGTGTGAAAAGATTTTTGGCTCTTTGAAAAGCTTTTAGTACAGGGTCTATGTACTATTATTTTGGAGAAGTTCTTGTTTTTGGCTTGTTGCGGGTTGGAGGAATATAGTTTTTAATAAAGTTTTGTCGAAAATCATCAAATGAGTCCATCTGAATATGTTTGCGGATATCTTTCATAAGATTTATGTAAAAGTGAAGATTATGAATTGTCATCAATCTTAACCCCAGTATTTCGTTTACATTAAGTAGATGACGAATGTATGCACGGGAAAAGTTTTTACAGGAATAACACTGACAGCCTTCTTCTATGGGTAAAAAACTATCTTTAAAACGTCCAGCCTTTATTTGAACCATTCCTTTAGCAGTATATGCACTGCCATTTCTTGCTACACGGGTTGGCAAAACACAGTCAAACATATCTATTCCGCGTGCTACGGCCTCCACTATTTGAGGCGGAGTACCTACTCCCATCAAATAGCGTGGATATTCAGAAGGAATATGAGGAACAGACCACTCAATAGCCTGGAGCATCTCTTTTTCCGATTCTCCTACACTTACCCCGCCTATTGCAAAACCATCAAATGGAATTGCAATCATTTTTTCTGTAGCTTTACGACGAAGATCTTCGTAGACAGATCCCTGAATAATGCCAAAGCGAAGTTGTCCTTGTGCTTTAGGTTGTTTTACACATTCTCTCGCCCAGCGAAGAGTTAAATCAAGTGATTTTTCTGCCTCTTCGTGAGTACATGGGTAAGGAGTACACTCATCAAAAGCCATCGCAATATCAGAACCTAGAATTTTTTGAATCTGCATTGCTTCTTCTGGACCCAGGAAAATTTTTTTTCCATCAATATGCGACTGGAATTCGATACCATTGTCTTTTATTTTTCTGAGTTTTGCCAAGCTAAAAACCTGATATCCTCCGCTATCGGTTAAAATAGGAGCATTCCAGTTACAAAACTTGTGTAAGCCACCTGCCTTCTCAATTATCTCCATACCGGGTTTAAGATTAAGATGATAGGTATTTCCAAGGATTATTTCTGCGCCCAATCCGGAGACTTCATCTGGAGTCATCGTTTTTACTGTTCCGAGGGTTCCCACCGGCATAAAAACAGGGGTATTGATAATCCCATGTGGCGTTTTCAGGGTTCCAAGTCTGGCATTTCCATCAGATTTAATATGTTTAAAATTCATAAAAGTTTTATTTTCTCAGCTACCGATATAAATAAGCATGTTATTTTATGCGCCACTGAGCTGTTTTTTCAGTTCCTCTTGGAATTCTGCAAGATCTTCTTGAGTCGGTTTCTGATCATCTTTAGGATTTAAGCCAAGTTGTCCAGAATTATCAATAAACCATTCTGCAGCTGCGCCTGAAGAAAATTGCACATCTCCACTCATTGCAGCACCTGGACGAATTATTTTATTTACAGAAACAGTAGTTCCACTGGAAATAGAATCAGCTTCAAGGAGTTCATCTGTTTTGTCTTCCGTCGTGATAGATTCTTCCTCATCTTCAGGATCATCATGCCCTTTCCAATTAATATCTTCAAGCTCACTGGAGAGCATACGTAGTTCCATATAGGTTAAATTCTCATCAAATTCTGTTTTTAATAAATCCTGAATTACAGAAAGAGATATACCATCATTAAGCTGCTTTGCAATAAACTTATTTCTTTGTTCTTCCGTCATCTTTTTCCTTTAGTTTGCTATTGTATAGTTTTTTACATCTTCAATTATATTATCAAGGCTTTTTTCAGGAGTCCACCCAGTTGCTTCATTGATTTTGTCAATATTAGGTTTTCTTCTCAACATATCTTCAAACCCCGGACTATATGCTTCGGAATACGGTATGTGAACGATATTTGAAGAACTTCCACATGCTTTCGTTATCATTTCTGCCAACTGATTTATACTTATTTCATGCTGAGAACCTATATTAAATGTTTCTCCTCTTACATTTTCACATCTATCCATAAGCATCAGTGCTCTGACTGTGTCAAAAACATGACAGAAACACCGGCTTTGTCCTCCTGTTCCAAAAACTGTAATATCCTTACCATTTACCGCTTGCGATACAAATCGTGGGATAACCATTCCATATTGACCGGTTTGTCGTGGTCCCACTGTATTAAAAAATCGGACGATAGTTACATTCAAATTTTTTTCTTTGTAATATGCCATACCAAGATATTCATCCAGTGCCTTACTTGCTGCATATGACCATCTGTAATTTACTGGTGACCCCAGTAAAAGATCATCCGTTTCTGAAAAAGTATCTTTAGTTGATTTTCCATATACCTCACTGGTTGAAGCAATAATAACTTTTTTGTTGTGTTTTGCTGCAAACTGAAAGACATTTTCAGTTCCACGAATATTGGTTTCAATCGTATGGATAGGATTGTTTACCACAATATCCACTCCAACGGCTGCAGCAAGATGAAAGATTGTCTCACTTTCGGAGATAACTTGTTCAAGCATCTTAGAATCCTCTACATAAGATTCAACAAAACGAAATTCGGGATGTTTAATAAAACCTTTTATATTTTCTCGACTGCCTGTCACAAGA
The DNA here is from genome assembly GCA_034660375.1 of Verrucomicrobiota bacterium. Lineage (GTDB taxonomy): Bacteria > Verrucomicrobiota > Lentisphaeria > UBA2565 > JAYEIY01 > JAYEIY01. The sequence continues at coordinate 2,119 of JAYEIY010000324.1, read as the reverse complement.
TTGTCAAGAGCTGTAACTGAGTGTCATTCTTTAAGTAATTTTTCTGAAAGATGACTCCCTATAAAACCTGCTCCTCCTGTAATCAAATATTTCATCACATTTCTCCACCATTATTAATTATTAAAAAAAATTTCCGAATATGAACAATTTATCTCAAAGTATGTTCCTTTAAATTTCTGTCTTTTCTTCTGAGACACTTAAGAAGAATATCCGCTAAAATCATCATTAATGAGTCCATATTCATCTCAAATAAAGTTCAAAATCTCTGATTTTGAATCTACAGAGCATGCACGAAAAGGTTTCTGGCTCTTTAAAAATCTTTTCTTGCAGGGGTTATTTATTATAGGTTTAAAACTCTGAGGTCAAATGATTATTTAATTCATCCACTCAAAGCCATATTTCTTTTCTTTAGCTCTTCTTTCGCATCTTTTGAGTTCATGCAATACAATATTGGCTGTTTCTTCCAATTCCTTGGCTTTGCGTTCTTCTTCTGCCTCCTTTTCCAAATCAGGGACATAAAACTCGGTATCACATTCCGAACACTCAGCAAGTATTCCGAGAATCTCCGGTGTAAGCTCAAAAAGAGCTCCGCATCCGGGACAAACTACATTATTATCTTCATCAACAGCCGCAATTTGCTTTTCCTCCTGTTGCATTTTCATGTCGATTTTTTTCATCGGCACCGTAGAAGTAGAAAGAACTTCTTCTTTGGGATCAAAAGCGACATTTTTTTCTTTTTGAAAACCCATGAATGAATCTTTGCTAAGTCGCTGTGAATCTGTACTCATATATAATCCATCATTAGAACGTTTGGAAGCAACCTTCATGCGTTCCTTCAGTTCTTCAAGCCTTTTTCTGCGCATTTGCTCATGGGATTTCTCCAGTTCCTTTCCTACAGATATAGACTTTTCTGTTTGCATTTTTTTATTAAAAGTCTTGCTATGTCCGTAGTTCTTATCTTTTTTTGATGAAAATGGAATTTTTGACTTTGACATATTTTATCTCATTATTTTAAATAAAATTAAGCCTGAATAAAAAAAAGATATTTCTAACCTCTAAAATTACTGTACAAAGATTTTTCTATACTTCAAACGTATTTTTTAGTGAATTTTAAATGATTAAAAAGACTTAAGTTGTTACTGCAATTTGGACTGAAGAACTAAGGGGATAAAGGACTCCAAGAGATCAAAGAGGTACTTAAGCCTCACAATAATTTTCAAGTAAACGACAAAGTAGTCTTACGGCAAAACCACGTCCTCCTGGAGGACAGTAGGCTTCTGCTTTAGAAAGATATGCTGGACCGGCAATATCCAGATGACACCACGGAGTTTTCTCCACAAATTCTGAGAGGAAAAGAGCTGCGGTTATAGAACCTCCATATCTAGAAGTTGATATATTTCTAATATCTGCAAAATCACTTTTCATCAATTCTTTGTATTCATCCGGCAATGGCATTTCCCAGCATTTTTCAGAGGTCTGCGTTGATGCGTTTAAGATATTTTTTGATAAAGCTTCGTTATTGGAATACAATCCCGCAATTTTTTCTCCGAGAGCGACAACACATGCACCGGTAAGAGTTGCAAGATCAAGGATGCAATCAGGGGAATAGGTTTTTGTTATGTATGCAAGGGTATCGGCAAGGATTAATCTTCCTTCTGCATCAGTATTGAGAATTTCTATTGTTTTTCCTGAGTATGATTTTATTATATCGCCTGGTTTTATAGCTTTTCCTGATGGCATATTTTCTGCCATTGGAATTGCTGCAATCATTTCTATATTTAATTTAAGTTTTGCTACGGCAATGATTGTAGCAGCAGTCGTGGCTCCCCCTGCCATATCCTGTTTCATATCTGTAATATGATCACTGGGTTTAAGATTTATGCCACCAGAGTCAAATGTTACAGCTTTGCCTACAACAGCCATTTTCTTCACGGATTTTTTTGGTTTATAGTGCATAATCATTAGGCAAGAACTATTTGAACTTCCCTGCCCTACAGCGAGTAAAGCTCCAAATCCTTTGGAGCGTAGCTCTTTTTCTTCCATAAGAGTTATTCTTATATCCGTATCTTCGGCTTCTTTAATTATCATTTTTGAAAATAGTTCAGGAGTTTTTTCATTT
>JAYEIY010000323.1:0-4744 GCA_034660375.1 Verrucomicrobiota bacterium | reverse complement strand
TCGTTTTCTTTTTCTTTTTCTCAGAAGTGTTTCCTTTCTCAGGATTAAACATACCTGAGAAAAAGAAAAAGAAAACGAAATAATTGAGAATTTTCTTAAATAGACATTGCAGGAAAAGCCTTTTCCGCTTCGCTATTAACAAGTATACATTTCAACTAAAGTTCAAAATCTTTGATTTTGAATCTACAGAGCATGTCTGAAAAGGTTGTTGGCTCTTTGAAAACCTTCTCGTGCAGGGTCTAAATAAAGAAACTTTATACGTATCAGATGCTATTCTGATCCGTATTTTTTTATCATGAAAATTTTTTGTAATATTGCCTCTCATCTTGATTATAGAACCAAAATGACACCTTCTAAAAAAGCTGTTATTTTTTCTAATTCAGGGCTTATCAGAAAAAATAAAATCTTTTATACACATCTGACTTTTCAGGATTTGCAAAACAAAACAAATCAGTTTGCAAATGGACTTAAAGATATTGGAATTGAAAAAGGAACAAAAGTCCTCCTGATGGTCAAACCAGGACTGGATTTTATAGCATTAGTTTTTGCAATCTTTAAAACAGGAGCAGTCCCTATTCTTATAGATCCTGGAATGGGGCTAAAAAAACTATTTAAATGTATTGAAGAAGTAAAGCCGGACATTTTTATAGGAATCCCCCTCGCTCATTATCTCAGACAAGTATACTACAGAGCTGCTTTCAAATCTGTAAAAAAACATATTTCCACCTCACAGACTTACCTTCCAGGAATTATATCTATGGCTCAATTGAGAGCTGAAAAAAACTCTGAATTTACTACGGTTGAAACCTCTCCTGAAGATGTAGCTGCGATTCTCTTTACAACAGGCAGTACTGGTCCGGCAAAAGGAGTTGTATATACTCATGGCATTTTTTTAACCCAAATAGAAATAATAAAAAGAGAGTATAATATAACTGAAAATGATATTGATTTACCAACCTTCCCTCTTTTTGCCCTCTTCAGCGTGGCAATCGGTGCAACTGTTGTAATCCCCGATATGAATCCAACACAACCCGCAAAAGTAAATCCCAAAAAAATAATTAGTGCAATCAAAGATAATGCAGTTACATCATCATTCGGCTCCCCTGCCCTATGGAAAACTGTTTCTGAATTCTGTTCTCAACACAATATTAAATTTCTAACCCTAACAAAAATACTTATGGCGGGTGCTCCTGTTCCGGCAAAGCTACATCACCTTTTATTACACAAAATACTGACAAAAAATGCTGAAACATATACGCCATACGGAGCCACAGAGTCCCTTCCAATTGCTACATTCACAGGTTCTCAAGTTCTTTCATCAACCGCAGAAAAAACAGGCATGGGAGAAGGAGTATGCGTTGGATATCCAGTAAAAGAATGTGAAATAAAAATCATAAAAATTACGGATGATATAATTGAAATGTGGGATGATTCTCTCGTTTTATCTGATGGTGCAATTGGAGAAATTGCAGTAAAAGGTCCTATGGTGACAAAAGAATACTATAAACTTCCCGAAAAGACTCGTCACGCAAAGATAACAACTGTTTCGAAAGGTTTCTGGCACAGAATGGGAGATCTGGGCTATTTTGATGATAAGGGCAGACTTTGGTTCTGTGGTAGAAAAACACACCGCGTTGTAGCAAAAAATAAGACTTACTATACGGTAAAATCTGAGGCGATTTTTAATCAACACCCTATGGTATTTCGTTCTGCTCTAGTTGGAATAGGAGAAGACCGATATAATCAAACCCCAGTAATAATAATAGAACCGGAAGTAACCTTTTCTCAAAGCTCGCTTACTTTAAAGCAACTTACCGAAGAGTTACTTACACTAGCACAAAAATCTCACCTTACTTCAGAAATAAGAACAGTTCTCTTTCATCGCTCTTTTCCTGTTGATATACGTCATAATGCAAAGATTTTCAGAGAAAAATTGGCGATATGGGCAGAAAAAAAGAATTTTCAAAATAAATGAAGCAAAGAAAAATAATACATGTTGACATGGATGCTTTTTTTGCGTCTGTAGAACAGCGTGATTTTCCCCAATACAGAGGAAAACCACTTATTGTCGGAGGTTCTCCCGATAAACGAGGCGTTGTTAGTACATGTTCCTACGAAGCAAGAAAATTTGGCATTCATTCCGCTATGTCTTCCGCAAGAGCTGTCAGATTGTGTCCTCATGGAATTTTTGTAAGACCAAGAATGCAGGCTTACAAAGAAGTTTCTGAACAAATAAGAAAAATATTTCATGAGTATACAGATTTTGTAGAACCCTTGTCTCTTGATGAAGCTTTTATGGATGTGACAGAAAACAAATTGAAAATTCCTTACGCGACAGAAATGGCAAGAAAGATAAAGAGACAAATCTTTCTAAAAACTGGTCTTACTGCATCTGCAGGAGTCTCATACAATAAATTTCTTGCAAAAGTTGCATCCGATATAAAAAAACCAAACGGTTTAACAGTTGTAACCCCCAACAATGGAACTAGATTTATTGAGAAACTCACTATTGATAAATTTTTTGGAGTAGGAAAAGTTACTGGAAAAAAGATGCGACGTCTTGGTATCAGAACCGGTCTGCAGTTAAAAGAAAGAACTCTTAAAGAACTGATTGATTTATTTGGCAAAAACGGAAAATTCTATTACGATATTGCCAGAGGAATTGATAATAGACAAGTAAATCCCCACAGAGTAAGAAAATCCCTTGGAAGTGAAATAACGCTACCTCAGGATATATCCGGTACGGAAAATATGTTGAATATTTTAACAGAAATCTCTGAAGAGGTCGAAAAACATTTAGTAAATAAAAAATTAAAAGGCAAAACAATAACTTTAAAGGTAAAGTATTCAGATTTTCAAACTGTTACACGCTGCCGGACACTTTCACGAGAAGTCAATGACTCCGAAACAATAATGCAACATATAAAAGATTTATTACAAAAAACAAATGCTGAAAATGAGAAAGTAAGGCTTCTTGGAATATCTCTTTCTAATTTTCCTAATGATAAGAAAAAATTCGTTCAACTGGAATTTGATTTTGTTAAAATGTTTTATTAAGTATAAGGGAATTTAATGTGCTGAAATTTACAGATAAAATTCGTTCAGGATTTAAAAATATATACGACAAAGTAGATGAGTCACTGGAACTTTCTAAATTATTTTCTTCGCATTCTTCTGCTACCACTAACTATAAAAAGGGGAATATAACAGAGAAAGAAACTCTCGAAGGAAGTTACTCCGAAATTCAACAGTCTTTTCAAAAAAATGAAGGAAAAATAAACCAACAGGAAGAAGAAAAAATTCTTGAGGTCATGAGAGACAAATTCAAAAAAAAGCAAGAAAAATTTTTGCATAAACAAAATGAAGCTAAAATTAAATTTGCAAATCTACAATCAAAAAAGGAAAAACTTTTTAAATCTGATATAAGCATAGATGAAAATTTATTTACCCCTATAGATGACAAAACATTACAAAAAGATTCCTCTTTTTCTGCGGACTCCGCAAATCTAAAAAACGAGGAAAAATCTATAGTTCAGGAAAACAATAAGCAAAAAGAAGAGGAAGAAAAAACATACAGACTGGAGAAAAAATATAAACTTCCAGATATAAATTTATTAAAGCCGCTTGACGACAGACCAACTGTTTCTGAAAAAGAAATTTCTAAAAAGAAAAAGATACTACAGCATACCATAGATTCATTTTCTATAGATGCACAGGTAGGATATGCATCTATTGGGCCACGAGTAACATTATTCAAAATAAAAATGGCAAGAGGGGTAAAAGTTGAAGATATATCAAGCATTGCTAATAATTTAAAAATGGAACTGGCAGCGGAAAGTGTTCGCATTCTTGCTCCAGTTCCGGGGCAAAGTTATGTAGGCATTGAAGTTCCTAATAAAAAGGCAAAGCCAATTGGTCTAAGAAAATTCTTTTATTCCGGAAACTCAGATTTTGCGGACTCCGCAATTCCATTGGTTCTTGGAGAAAATATTAGTGGTGAAGATATAGTTTTTGATCTTGCTGGTGCTCCTCATCTACTAGTTTCTGGAGCTACTGGCAGTGGGAAATCAGTTTCTTTGAATGCTATGATATTGTCTCTTCTTTACAAATTCACTCCGGAAGATATGCGTCTTTTACTTATAGATCCGAAAGTTGTTGAATTTAATGTTTATAATTCACTACCCCATTTGATTGCTCCTGTTGTTACAGAGGTAAAAAAGGTAGTTTCTACACTGATGTGGGTGGTAAAAGAAATGGAAGACAGGTACAAAACTTTAGCTGCGGTCGGAGTACGCAATTTAGCATCTTTTAATACTCGCAAATTGCCAGAAACACCTCAGTTTGATGATGATGGTAATAAAATCCCCAATAAATTACCCTATATTGTCGTTATTATTGATGAACTTGCAGATATTATGCTTGTTGACGGTAAAAATGTTGAAACTCTTTTAGCAAGAATTGCTCAACTCTCAAGAGCTGTCGGGATACATACAATTGTTGCAACTCAACGCCCCAGCGTAAATGTCATTACAGGAATAATAAAAGCCAACTTTCCAACAAGAGTTGCGTTTCAGGTAACTTCTGTAGTAGATTCCAGAACTATTCTTGACTCAAAAGGTGCAGAAATATTGCTTGGACAAGGCGATATGCTTTTAAAACCTCCTACAGCCTCCCGTTTGCAAAGAATACAGGGAGCTATGGTCTATGATGAAGAATTAAATAAGGTAGTAGAACACGTATGCAG
>JAYEIY010000322.1:0-4752 GCA_034660375.1 Verrucomicrobiota bacterium | reverse complement strand
AAAATTATTATAAATAGGGGGGGAGGAACGACCCCCGGTTTATGCATAATTTTTACTTGACTAATATAAGGTTCTGATGTACTCCATTTTTTAGACTTTGAGGTAGACGCATTTCCGTGAAGAACCTAAATTACAGCAAAAAAAGGTTAATCATGGAAAAAAAAAAGAAATTGAATCCATTGACAAGTCGTTTATCACAAAAATATGTGTTTGTCGACAAGGAATTTTAGGAATCTCTAAAAATAAAGTTTTCTCTAAAAGTTAAAGCTCCATTTTTCTGGGTCGAGTTCTTAGGAAAAACTTATATTTGGATTTAAGGTTTTGTTTTTTTCTGAAAAGGGGAGAATAATATTCCTGTCCATTCCAAGCCCATGTGTCCTGAAAATTCAAGCGTATTTAATCTGATTCCATGAACCAGTACACTTAAACCGCAAAGAGCAATATTAAGTAAATGACCAAAAATAATAATAAATGTGGCTAATGCAAATTTAACTATAATCATAAAACCTTCAGCATCTTGGGTTAAACCCATTCCCATTTCATTGAAACTCTTCGCAACATAAAATCCTGCTAGACCAACAGCAAATAATCTTATATATGAAACAACATCTACAAATGAATTAATTGCATTTCCAAGAAGATGCGCAACCCCGCCCCCAAGTAATTTAAAGATGTTTTTGCTTGGATTGCTGAACAGTAAAATAAGTATAGCTCCGGCTATATATAGATATTTTGCCAGTGGTGACATAGTAGTTCCAGTAATAAGAGAAGAAGCGAGCATATAATTTCCCCATATAACGGCTGTCCATCCTGCCTGAGAAAGACATACTGGATTATTTACCGCAATAGTAAATCTCCATATATGGGCAATTGAAAGATGGATTGCTCCTATAAGTAGGCACAATGATTGTATATGTGCCTGTCCTGTTTTCGGGTCTGTTAGGTATTTTAAGCCTCCGGGAAGAAAATCAGGGCTTGTCCCAAAATAGTTAGCAGTAAGAATGCCCCACAGAATCGTAGAAATACTTAAAATCAAGATTAAGTTCAGCGCAGTTTGAACCGACTTGGGCATTTTAGTCTTTGCAATGACCGTAAAAGTTAAGAAGATAGCGCCGTATCCGGCATCACCCACAAGAATGGCAAAAAAGATTGAGAAAAAGATTAGAAACCAGGCACTGATATCAAATTCTTTATATCCTGGAGTAATACCAACAAAATCAAAAAGTGGTTTGGATATATTCAACCATTTTGGAACAGAGATAGATGTTGGAACATCTGTATCATCTTCTGATGGTGTCTCAAACTTGATTGCCCAGCCATTTTTTTCTGCGGAATCAAGAAGCATATTCTGATGTTTTTTCGGAATGTATCCTTGAATATAATTTAAAGATTTTTTATTTCCCAGCCCATCAATATTAATTTGAAATTCCAATTTTTCTTGGAGCTTTGCCAGATAATCTTTTAACTGAGCAAAGTATTGGGCGAGGATTTTTAATCTCCCTTTATTTTTTGCAATGCCCTCTTCGGAAAGGTGGTTACGTTCTATAATATCTTTCATGGAGTCATCTGTATGAATGCTTACCTCGGGGAGTTCAATAGTGAGAGGTTCTCTGGAAATAACAACAAAATAAACTATTTTTCCTTTTTTGCTTATCTCCTTTATATATGTCTCTTTCGGTAATTTCGGTATCTCTTCTTCATTACATGCACAAAATCTTATGTCGATCCCTTTTTCTCTGATTGCATTAAGAATTTTTCCATCAAATTCTCCCCATGGTTCAAGGGTTTGGTAAATTCTGTTATGATTACTTATATTTTCCTTCAGCCAGTTAATATTAATATGAGTTTGATTGGCTGCTTTCGCAACTTCCAAGGGAGATAAATCTTTAAAATCTTCATCAGTTATTTTTGTTTCATCATCAGAAAATTCGCTAAGAACATTTAAGGCATGTTGAATTTTTTCTATATTGTTTTCTATTTTATCATGCTTTTCGGATTGAAAGTCTTTACTTTGTTTTACGTGTAAAACACCTAGATCCCGTAATTTCTCAAGAGAATTCTTTCTATCTGATTCAAGACAGACAAGTACAATTTTTTTCATTTTTTCAATCATTATGATGCTTCCAATTTTCGTTTTGCAATTTTTGAACGTCCTACTGCGGCAATTTGTTGGTCTCCCATATAAATCTGAATTTTTCTTATATTCTCTTTTGCGTCAGGAATCATAACCTTTTCAAAAAGATTCACTCGTTGATTTGTAATTCTGAGTTCTTGTTCGAGAAGTTCAAACCTCTCTTGTAATATCTCTTCCTGTTTTTCAAAAGAATATAGCGTCTTAACTGCTTTAATTAGATCATCAAACCATGGTTCCGTTTCATAAAAGTCACAGATTTGTACCGAAAAATCCTGTGCTTTAAAAAATGGTACATCGACTCCAGCAACATTGCGAATTTCCATATTTGTTTCTTTAGCTGTGATTATCTCAGCACAGTCAGAGAAGTTGGATCTGCAACATAATTTAACCCAAGCTAAAAGTTTTTTTTCAAATTCTTCTTTTTCTTGCAGAAATCCTGTTATTTCATCTTTAACGTACTGAGTCTCTGTTTGTAATTGTTGTTTTTTTAGCTGTAATGTAGGTAAAAAACGGGTAAAACGCTTGAGATTATCACGTTGAATCTTTAGTTCACTTTTTGTTAGTTTTATTCTTGGCATAAATTCTTTTTTTTAATCTTATATTATTGCATCATTATTTTTAATCAAGGTAAGTACTTTTTGTGTGTTTTTCAAGGTATTCTATTAAAAGTTTAGAAAAAAACAAATATTTAAATTCTTTTTTTTAGAAAAGAATAGATTTATAACAGAAATGAACTACCTTATGAGTTCAATATTTTAAAGGAATACTTAAGTTAATTTTAAAAGAGGATTTATATTATGAAAGTTGTATTGGCATACTCAGGGGGGCTTGACACATCGGTTATTTTGAAATGGTTACAGGTTGAATATGATGCAGAGGTAATTACATTTTGTGCAGATCTCGGACAGGAAGAAGAGCTTGACGGTCTCCATGAAAAGGCAAAAGAATGTGGCGCAGTAAAAAGTTATGTGGATGATCTCAGAGAAGAATTTGTCGAAGATTTTATATTTCCAATGATGCAGGCAAATGCAATATATGAAGGAACATATCTTCTTGGTACGTCTATCGCAAGACCGCTCATTGCAAAAAGAATGGTAGAAATTGCCAAAGAACACAATGCAGAGGCTATTTGTCACGGAGCAACCGGAAAAGGTAATGACCAAGTTCGCTTTGAACTGAGTGCCTATGCTCTTAAACCCGATATAAAAATTATTGCTCCATGGAGAAATATTGATGGAAAATTCCCTTTCAAATCCCGTACGTCAATGATGGAGTACTGCAAAAAATATGAAATCCCTATTTCGGTTAGTCATGCAAAACCATATAGCATGGACCGAAATTTGCTACATATAAGTTTTGAAGGTGGAATTCTCGAAGATCCCTGGAAAGAAGCTCCCGAAGATATGAGCATAATGACTGCCCCTCTATCACAAACTCCAGACGAATGCGAATATCTTGAAATAGAATTTTGCGATGGAATTCCAACAGAAATAAACGGAACAAAACTATCTCCTCTCGAAATAATGAATACACTCAATAAAATGGGTAAAAAACATGGCATCGGAAGAATAGATATTGTTGAAAATCGTTACGTAGGGATGAAATCCCGAGGAATATATGAAACCCCCGGAGGAACAATTCTACACCAGACACACAGAGCAATAGAAACACTTACGATGGACAGAGAAGTTATGCATCTACGTGATTCTTTTATCCCTAAATATGCGGATATGATATACAATGGTTTCTGGTTTGCACCTGAAAGAAGAATGCTTCAGGCAGCTATAACCGAAAGTCAGAAAAAAGTAACCGGAACAGTTCGTTGCAAACTCTACAAAGGAGTCTGCCATATCGTTGGAAGAAAATCTCCTTACTCTCTCTACAGCTCAGAACTAGCTACTTTTGAAGAGGAAGAAATCTACAATCAGGCGGATGCAGAAGGCTTTATAAAACTTAACGCTCTACGCTTAAGACTTGGACACATTAATTAATTGGTTAATTGGAGAATTGGAGAATTGGAGAATTGGAGAATTGGTTTTTTCAATTCCCCAATTTTCCAAGTTCTCAATTTTCTAATAAAACCCTATGAAGTATTAATTTTGCCAATGTTTGGCTCACTTCCAAATTCGATTTTATTCTTCTTATTTATATAAACCAAGAAACCAGTGCTGCCTTCACAGCAAGTGATTATAGAAAATGAAACTAGTTCAACCAGAGAGGCTTAATCAGTTTCATATCTTGCTTGAGATTCAGCGACAACAGAAGTTGCCTTAGTTCTCTCTTTTTTTTTCATTCTATTTATGAATTTTAATAAGATAGGAGATGTGATTGGTTTGTTTTTTAAATAATAAAATCTTTCATCTAATGATATACCTTTCATTTCTTTATCCAATTGCTCTTGAATGTTATGTTTCATTTTAACACAATCAAATTTCTTTTTCATAGTAAAACTCCTGTGGTGAATTAATAATTATTTGTTGATAATTATTTACAGAGCTCCAAGTTATCGAGCAACTCAGATTCCCTTTTTTATCCAGGATATTATTCCACCTCATCTAAGGTCAATTCTTAAAAAAGAATCTCCGTTTTATCCCCACCGGGGATATTCACCGTAGCCC
>JAYEIY010000321.1:0-4780 GCA_034660375.1 Verrucomicrobiota bacterium | reverse complement strand
CTGCTTTTATGAGTATATCTCCATAACTAATTTTTACATTTCCTTTTCCAACGAAAATGTTTTCTTCCTTTTTAAATTCCATCTTGTCGGCAGTAGCATCTATTTCTTCTGTTCTTCCTCTTTCTTTGCTTGTTTTTTCCTGAGAATGGAGTGGAGAAATAGACGAAATCAGGAAGAGGCAGAGGCATACAAGTAGTATTAAGTTACGGTGAGTAAAGCAAAAATAAGTTGTTTTTGACATAAAAAGTCCTCTTAAAATTATAAAAAATTGAATGTGTTTTTGTTTGCGGAATATAATGAAGGATATGGGTTTCTTCAATGCAGAATTGAGTTTTTTAATATAGTTCTTTTCCTCCCCGTAAATAGTAGTAGAGTAAAATAGGGAAAAATACCTTATAGTGGTTGCAAGATTGCGTTTTTTCACTATAATACGCCGGCTGGATTGGTTTTTAAAATACTGGACAAAATCTAAAAAATGTGAGGAAAAACAAATATGGCGCAAAACGAAATGAATGAAACGATGAGTAAATTAATGTCCCTTTGTAAAAGAAGAGGATTTATTTTTCAGAGCTCTGAGATTTATGGAGGAATTAATGGTTTTTGGGATTACGGTCCGATGGGGGTTGCTATGAGGCGTGCAATTGAACAACTCTGGTGGAAGGAAATGGTGGAAGACCGTGAAAATGTTGAGGGACTTGATTCTACGGTTATCTGCCATCCGAGAGTCTGGGATGCATCGGGACATACTGAACAATTTGTTGATTTTATGGTCGATAATAAAATTAATAAAAAACGTTACAGACTGGATAATCTTCTCGAAGACCAAAGCGAAGAAATTCTTCAGAAACTGGCGGAGATATTGAGTGTAAATTCTAAAATTGGAGATATCTATACAGCATTGATCGAAGAACCGCATAAGGCTTCAACTGCAATGAATGATGCGGGGATAACAGACCCTGACACTGGTAAAAAAGCGGACTGGACTCCTCCAAGAGAATTTAATCTGATGATGAAAACATACGTCGGACCTATCTTTGATGAAGATCATAAAGCATATCTGCGTGCAGAGACATGTCAGCCTATATTTATTAATTTTGATACGACAAGAATCGCTTCAAGACAAAAGATCCCTTTTGGAATAGCTCAAACGGGGAAAGCATTTAGGAATGAAATAACCCCAAAAAATTTTACTTTCAGATCAAGAGAATTTACGCAGATGGAAATGGAATTTTTTTGTCATGAAGATGATGCAATGGAATGGTATGATTACTGGAAGAATCAGAGAATTGATTTTTATGAAAGGAACTTTGGTTTTGATGATAATTGTATGAGAATCCATGATCATGAGAATCTTGCGCACTACGCAAAAGCTGCACTGGATATAGAATATAAATTCCCGTTTGGTTGGGGAGAACTTGAAGGAGTTCACCACAGAGGAACCTGGGATATGAGCCGTCATGATGAATATTCTGGAGAAAATTTAAAATATTTTGATGATCAGACCAGAGAGAGATACTTCCCGACTGTTGTTGAAACATCTGTTGGACTCGATAGAACAATGCTGGCAATTCTATGTAACGCATATCACGAAGATGAAGTAGAAACACAAAAAGAAGGTAAAAAGACTGCTGCTAGAGTCGTCTTACGTTTACCTGCAAAAGTCGCTCCTGTTCAGGTTGCTGTGCTGCCTCTCTCCAAAAAACTTGCAGAACAGGCCAGATGTCTCTTTGAAAAATTACGTAGTGGTTTCAGAATGAATTATGACTCAGGTGGGAGCATTGGCAAACGCTATCGCCGGCAGGACGAGATTGGAACTCCCTATTGTGTTACCTTTGACTTTGATTCTCTTGATGATGGAAAAGTAACTGTGAGGGAACGTGATGAGATGACTCAGGAGCGTGTTAGCATAAATGAGTTATTTGAATATTTAGCAGATAAAATTCTTTCTTAAAACTTGTTTTAATAAATTTTCCTGTAAAACTAAAAGCGAGGTAAAACCACTCCCTCTCGGGAGCCCTTACCTTTCCAAGGTTGCTCGGGAACCCGCTTTGTACTCCAAAGAAATACTTCTAAATACAAAAGGTCTAGTTTTAGGCAAAGCATTTGGAGTGCGGAGCTCCGCTCCGCTTTTAATTGAAAGAAAGAGTTTTGCTAAGTAAAATTATTTCAATATTTGGTTCCGGCTTCTCCGGGGTCGATATAAAAATCCCATATTGCAAAGCTCCGCTATGTCAATTTAACATCTGAAATATTGCATCATAACTCTGAATCGTTTTCTATTTTTTTTAATAGTTAAACTTGACAATAATAATACATAAATTACAGTAACCGGCAACGTTGCCGTTTTTTTTTGAAGGAATAAGTCAATAATTAATAAAAAGGGTATATTATGTTGAACTGTAAAAGTGATAAGTCGTTTGATATTAGTAAGTTACAGAATCTTTATCAACCAAATAATGAACGTATTGAATTGGCAAAAAGACGTCAGAAAGCGGTTTGGGAAGGGAATAAGCCAGATGCTTGGCCAATAATAATTAATGGAACATTAACGAGAGATCAGCAGGAGATTCCGGCAGCAAACTACAAAGAGGCATTTTACTCAGATGAAATGATGCTATGTGCTCAAATGCGAAGTGCTTGTGCTTCCGGAAATTCTAATTCTGACTCTATTCCTTCTATACGAAGCAATCTTGGAACAGGGATTTGCTTAAGTCTTCTTGGATTGTCGCAAGATGTTTTTTCTGATAAAATGCCATGGTTGAGGGAGCATTTAACTTTAGAGCAGGTTGCAAAAGTTACTCCTGAGGATATTGTCATTCAAGGTGATTTTGAGAGGGGGTTACGTCAGATGAACTTTTTCATGGAAGTGATGGGGGATTCTATTCCCGTATACTGCATGGATACTCAGGGGCCTTTTGATATTGCTCACTTAATGATGGGTGATAATATTTTCTACCTAATGCATGATGATCCGTCTCTAGTTCATCATATAATGAATATAGCTCTTGAAATTGGGATAAAAGCTCACAGATGGATGAAGGAGCAATCAGGAGAGCCAATGGGAGAAAATTATCACGATAATTCTTTGTATGCAGAAAACATGGGAATTAGAATATGTGAAGATACATCGGCTATTATAGGCGCTGATGATCAAGCCGAATTCGCTCTTCCATATACAAAAAAACTTGCTTCATATTTTGGAGGTGCATGGGTTCATTATTGCGGACGGAATGACTCCTTGACTAAGAGTATTCTTGAGATAGAGGAGGTAAGAGGAATTAATTTTGGTCATATACCCGGTCATGAACATGATCATCCATTTGAAGAGGATATGGAGAATATATTGCAACACGGAAAAGTCTATTATGGTCGCTGGCCATATCGTCCAGGTGAAGACAGCAAAAAATATCTGAAACGTATCCATAGATGGGCATCCCAGGGAGCTCTTATACCCTGCGTAAACATGAAGTTGGATGGTAGTTTGAAAGAGATTGGTGATGTGCTCGATTTTTGGTATAGCTTATGAGTAGGCCTGCAATAAAAGATATAGCATATAAATGCGGAGTATCTCCCTCCACTGTATGTCGTGCATTAAATGGAAAAAGTGATATAAACCCCAAAACTCGTAGTCTAATACTGGATACTTGTTCTGCAATGGGCTATGTCCCCAATGGAGCAGCTACGCGCTTGCGTGGACAGAAATCAAATTTATTGTCCTGCATCATGCATGAAGGTGATAACGAGCTTCTTGTAGAGAAGATTCATTATTTGAGAAGATTTGCTCGTGAATCCGGATTTGAATGGCAACTTTGCCCTTTTCGAACACAAAATGAACGTTCCGAGCTCATCCGTGCAATGATATCCACAGGCGTAGCTGGAATAATAACTGATGCAGGTATCGATAATGCTTCCTTACACCTTCTTAAGACGAACAACATTCCAATTGTAGCATTTGATAGTGACTGTGAATCTGTAGATTCAGTTTTTTTAGATCGTGCAGCAGGAATTTTTGCAGGAATGGAATATTTAATAAGGGGTGGTTCTAACCGTATTGTTTTGCTTGGAGCAAACAGTAAAGGAATACGAATGCAGGCATATATTAAAGCATACAGCAAAGCAACCCTTAGGATCGATAAAAACTTGATTATTACAACCCCTTTTGGACATGACTTATTTCAATATGGCTATGAACAAACTCTCAACTTGCTTGAAAAATTGCCATTCGATGCAATTTTTGCTGTCAATGATGCATGTGCAATAGGAGCAATACGTGCACTCAAAGAGAAAATGGTTAAAATACCAGAGGAGGTTGCAATCATAGGATTTGATGATATAATGGTCAGTAAATTCTTTTCTCCCAGCCTTACCACAGTGCAACAACCCGTAAAAGAAATGGCTAAAGTAACTATTGAACTTATGAAGCAGCGAATAGAAAAACCAAACGCAACTATAAACAAAAGTTTACATTTAACCAAACTTATTCTACGAGAAAGTACATACTAATTCTATAAAGGAAGAGTAAAATAATTAATTTTCCCGATTCCTAGCCCAAAACTTCATTGATTAGTTTATTAAATTACACCACAATCTGCCATGGCATCACGGCATTGATAACAATATTTCAATCCAGACAAACCGAAAATGTTCTATGAAATTTTTTTGTCGTGCAAAATTTTCTATTAAAAAATCAAGTAGCAATGATGGGAAATGGGAAGATTATTTCTCTATCCTAGATATCATTCTGGCAAATTTGTTTTTTATCCATTTTATTGCATCTGTT
>JAYEIY010000320.1:0-4804 GCA_034660375.1 Verrucomicrobiota bacterium | reverse complement strand
AAAGAAATTCATTCTTAATAGAATAGATTTTTCTCGGAATAAGCGGTTCAAATTGTCAGCTTAAGATTCTTGGGATAAATCAAGACTAGAAAAAGGTTCAGATTCATTGATAAGTTTAAATCTATCGGTTAATGTTCTTTGCGGTCTAGCATCTTTCTGTCTTGAAATAAAGCTAAATAAAAGTAGATTAAAAAGGGGTAAAACTCGGCACTGTCAAGTTTAATGCTATTGTTGGTTTATTTTCAAAAAAAAAGAAAATATCCGATATAATCTACTGGTCTATAGAGAAGAAATTCTAGAAAAAAAGAAAGAGAGAAACATAAATGGTAGCGGCTCAGGGATTCGAACCCCGGACACGTGGATTATGATTCCACTGCTCTAACCAACTGAGCTAAGCCGCCACAAAAAAGAGATTAAAAATGCGTGAGGAACTATTTTAGTGAATAAATCTGCAAATTCAAACCATAAAGATTTTTTTTTTCAAATATTCTCTATTTTTTTAGATTTTTCAAAAATTTTTTCTATTTTATGCAGAAGGCTACTTTTTGTATAAGGTTTTAATAGAAGAGAATATTCTATTTTTTCTAGAAGTTTTTCATTGGATGGAAGTCTTTTACAGAGTAGTAAAATAGGGATATCAAAATTATCTAGTGTAAATAATTCATCAATTATTTTCTCTACCGAATACAGGCGTTCTGCATCCATAAATATGAGATTTATTTTCTTTAGGTTTTCTTTATAGAAATTCAGCAGTTCTGAAGGTTCTACAGTCATAATGTCGTAATCTACATTTGTAAGTACGAGTTTTGCAAAATCCTCAACTATATCTCCAGATTCTACAAAAAGTATATTTTTTTTTGAAGAGAGTCTATATTATTTTCTTCTTTTTGCGTCTCAATCTCTATTTCTGAAGTATTTGGGATAGAGAAATATAGTTTAAATTCGGCTCCACCTTCAGGAACATTACCAACAGATATTATTCCTTTATTCTTTTTTATTATATAATCTACATTGGCCAATCCGAGTCCCGTCCCCTTCGTTTTAGATTTTGTAGTGAAAAATGGATCCAGTACTTTTTTTATTATATTTGCAGGAATCCCCGGACCATCATCAGAAATAGTCATTTTTATATGTTCTCCAAAAGAACATGAAGGATGCTGTTTACAAAAGGAATAATTCAAGTTTACTTTTTCGGTTTCAATTGTAATATTTCCGAATTCCCCAATTGCATCCTTAGCATTAATACAGAGATTCATCAATATTTGTTCTATATCAGAAGAATCGGCATAAATTTGCGGCAATTGTTGTTGGGGAATAAATTTTACATTAATTTTCCTTCCGATTATCATGCATAGCATAGGAAGCATTTTATTAATAACAGCATTAATATTCATTTTTTTGATAACCGGATTTTTATTTCTACAAAAAGAAAGGAGATATTCAGTTACTTTTTTTGAGTTTTTCACTACTTCTTGTATACCGATCAATGCTTCTTTTATGGATTTAGAACTGACTGTTTCCAATGAATCAACTTCTTCCATGTCAACTTGAGAAAATGCAGTAATTGTTTGGAGATAATTATTAAAATCATGCGCAATGCCTCCGGCTAGTTGTCCAAGTAACTCTGTTTTTCTTGACTGCAAAAGTATCTTTTAAACTCGTTCCTGTTCTGTAATATCTATGGCCACACCAACGAATCCGATAATATTCTGTTGTTTTGGGTCATATACAGGAGAGAATGATGCCTCCACGGGAATTATACGTTTATTTTTACATTTACAAAAAACTTTTCCTGTCCATGTTTGTCCATCGCAGATTGTATGTTCTATATTTTTATAGAAAGAAGGAGTATGGCTTTTGCACTTTAGCAAACTCACATTATTACCCGCATTTTCATGAATAGAAAAGCCAGTAAGTGTCACAAAAGCGGGGTTGAGATAATCAATCTGTCCTTCCGCATTTGTAATAACAATTGCATTTGCCGATTGTTCCAGTGCGGTCATCAACTTTCCAATTTCATATTGACTAGATTCCCCATATTTTATTGAATATTTTTTATTCATAATCGACCGTCTTTTATAGTTTTCACATTATTACATGATAATAAATGCTAAGACATAAAGAAAAAAATACAAGCTTCTTTTCGTTTATATATTGACAAAAAAGCAAAAAATTCATATATTATCAGACTTTTCAGGGGAATCTACAAATTAAATCAAAAATTCTAAATAAATAATTAAGTATGATTATAAAAAAAAATGTATCTCTTGCTGATTTTAGTACATATCTCACGGGTGGAACAGCAGAGGAACTATACTTTCCAGGAACAGTTACAGAATATACATCTTTGATAAGATCTTTTATTGAAAAAGAAACGAACTATTATGTATTTGGGGGAGGCGCAAACATTCTCTTTGCGTCGAATATTAAAAGACCTGTTGTTTCTACGCTAAAAATGGACAAAATAATAATTACTGAAGATGGGATTGTAACCGCAGAAGCAGGTGTAATTTTGAATGATTTAATTCTTGCAACTATAAATAATGCCTACGGAGGTCTAGAAAGACTTTCAGGCATCCCCGGAACTGTGGGAGGAGCAATCTACATGAATGCGGGAGCATGTAAATCTGAAATTTCTGATTATCTAATAGATGTAACTGTAGTAAACGAAAAAGGAGACATTAAAACCCTCTCAAAAAAAGATTGCAAATTTGGATATCGTTCCGCATCAGCACTTACAAAAAAACATATTATATCCGGAAGATGGAAACTTGGAGAAAAACAAAAAAAAACACTTTGCGATACAAGGAAAGCTATTTTAAAGGAAAAAGCTCTTAAACAACCTCTTAATTATCCATCTGCGGGCAGTGTATTTAAACGCCCTGAAAATGATTATGCATCAAGACTAATTGATGAGGCTCATTTAAAAGGATACATAATAGGTGATGCTCAAGTATCAGAAAAACATGCAGGCTTTATCATAAATCTGGGGAATGCCACTCCAGAGGATATAATCAAACTTATTAAACATTGCAGAAAAGAAGTAAAAAGACAATTTAGAATAGACCTTGAACTTGAGCAGAAAATAATTATAAATGATGAATTATGGACTGAATAAATCAAAAAATTCCAGCACGGCAACGGCGTGTACTATATCAGCCTATGGTAAGGAGTATGTTGCGCGCAATATAATAGTGAGTTCTAAACTTCTTTATAGATTGAAAAAATTGAACTTAAAATGGCGGAGAGAGGGGGATTCGAACCCCCGGTACGCTTGCACGTACACAGCATTTCCAATGCTGCACTTTCGGCCGCTCAGTCATCTCTCCTTCAAATCTATTTTTCATGGAAGGTCTTTAAACTAATTCCATTTTTCTTTCCCGCAAGTACATTATGGGAAAAAAGCCTGCAATTACATGATAAGATAGCCAGCTTTGCAGAAACTGGAGACTGCGCTACAAACTGCGATTAGAATATTCTGTTCCAAATAAAACAGAAAAAATATAATTTCATTTAAAATTAAAATCAGTAAGAGCTTGAATAATTCCTTTTAAAAATTATTTTACATTCATTATAGAAAATTATACTTTATCCATTTAAATAGACATTGCAGAAAAAATCTTTTTTACTTCGTTCAAAGGGTTTTCGTACACTGTCTTATTTTGAACCTATAGAGACTGTATTAAAAGGTTTTTGTTTTTTAAAAACCTTTTCGCACAGAGTCTAAATAAAATTTAAATGCTTTGGGTTTTATATTATGATTAGAACAGAAAATCTTACGAAGAAATATGGAAAAGACCGCGGTGTATTTGATCTGAATCTTGAAGTCCCTAAATCCACTATATATGGTTACGTTGGACCAAACGGTGCAGGAAAAACCACGACAATTCAGATTCTATGTGGTCTTGTAAAACCTACTTCCGGCAAAGCATTTGTCAATGGTATTGAAGTAATTCCCAAAAATATAAATAAAATCAAGAGCAAGATTGGTTATCTGCCCGATTTTTTTGGGGTCTATGATCAAATGAGTGTATGGGAATATCTGGATTTTTTTGGTGCTGCTTACAAGCTTTCTCCTAAACTTCGTAAAGTGAGGATTGAAGAGGTTCTGGAGATAACAGGAGCATCATATATGCTTGACTATAAGGTAGCTTCTTTGTCAAGAGGAATGCGACAAAAAATAGGGATATCCAAAACGATGCTTCATGATCCTGACATTCTTATTCTTGACGAACCTGCAGGTGGACTTGATCCGTATGCTCGCATTGAAATGCGAAAAACGATACAAACCTTGAAAGGATTGGGAAAAACCATACTGCTTTCATCACACATTCTCCCCGAACTTGCTTCAATCTGTGATATTATTGGAATTATTGAAAAAGGGAAGCTTCTTATTCAAGGAAACCTCCAAGAAATAACAAGAACTCTCAGGGAACATATTGTCTTGGAGATACGTCTGACATCCAATCTTGAAAATGCAAAAAAACTATGTGAAGATTATGAAAATATAGACAAAGTCGATGCATCTACTGATATGCTTAGAGTTATCTATACTGGAAAAAGATCAAACCTCTCCCATTTTACCCGATACTTGATAGAAAATGCTGTAGATATAAACACCATAAGCGAACAGCAAGCAGATCTTGAAAAAGTATTCCTAGATGTAACGAAGAAATAAAGGTTAATGATTAAGGATTAAGGATTTGGACGACTTAGCTGATGCAGGTAAGAATCCAACAGTTACAGTAAGTGCCTATTCGGCTGTAGAGCATAGTGAAGCACAGACTGGGTTGACAGTTAGAGT
>JAYEIY010000319.1:0-4842 GCA_034660375.1 Verrucomicrobiota bacterium | reverse complement strand
TTCATCTCTTTTATAATTAAATAATTTAGCGAATAAATAAGAAATGTGTCAAGCCTTGCAAAGTTTTCAAAAAGATTTAAATTAAAAGACCTAGGAATGTAGGTTAGACATTCTTGTCTGACACTTTTTTTGCAGGCAGGAATGCCTACGCTACTTTCGCAGGCAGGAATGCCTACGCTACTTGATTTCGCTACGGTACTTAACTTAAAAGAATAAAACTTCAATGATACCACAGAATGTTATAGATGAGATTAATAATCACGGAGATATACTTCACATTATTGAGGAGTATGTAAATCTCAAAAAAACGGGGAGTAATTTCAAGGGATTGTGTCCATTTCATCATGAAAAAACTCCTTCTTTTTCTGTAAATCCTGAAAAGGGGTTTTATTACTGTTTTGGTTGTCACGCAAAGGGTAATATAATTTCATTTATTATGCAGATTGAAAACATGGAATTCCCTGATGCGGTACGTTTGGTTGCAGAAAAATTAGGAATTCATTTCACAGAAGAACAGAATCACACACATTCTAAGCAGAAAATAACGACTTCATCCAGGCATTCAATATTGTCTCTTCTTGAAAAAACCAGAGACTGGTATATGCAGAATCTGAAAAAATCGACTGGTAAAATTGCTGCCGATTATTTGAAAAAAAGAAATCTGCCCGAAGAATTTATAGAAAAGTTTCAAATTGGAGCTTCGCCCGACTCCTGGGACGCAACAAAACTATGGGCTACAGGGCAGGGGTTTTCTCATGATGATATGAAAGATTCCGGACAAGTTGCTATTTCGGAAGATGCAAAAAATAAAAGTGGCTACGACAGATTTAGGGGAAGATTGATGTTTCCCATACATGATACGCAGGGCAAATGCATAGGATTCAGCGCAAGAACCCTCAAAGAAGGTGAAAAAAAAGCAAAATATGTAAATACCCCAGAAACCGTAGTTTTTAAAAAAAATAAAGTTCTCTATGGATTTTATCTTGCTAAAAAAATAATAAGAGAGACTGATACTGTCATTTTGTGTGAAGGGCAGCTTGATGTGATAGCCTGCCACATGGCAGGCATTACAAATGCAGTTGCCCCACAGGGAACAGCCTTCACATCCGAACAGGCACGATTATTAGCTCGTTTTGCAAAATACATAATTGTATGTTTTGATTCCGACAGTGCGGGGATAAAGGCGACCGAAAAAGTCTTTGAGGAATTGCTTAAAGTTAATCTTACGATGAAGGTTGTAAGGCTTCCTGACAATGAAGATCCTTTTAGTATTTATGATAAATATGGGGCAGAAAAGTTAATGGAACTGGTCAATAATGCTCAGGACTTTTTTGACAATCAAATAAATGTTGTAAAGAATAGTGCTCAACAAATCTCGATTGAAGAGAGAACGCAGGACATAGATAGTATTCTTCAGAAAACTGCTTTGATAAAAAGTCCCGTGCTCAGAGCACTTCAAATACAAAAGATTTCCGAAAATCTCAATATCCCAGAAGAAACACTCTTTGCCCAGCTTAAAAATTTTATAAGTCAGTCGAGCAGGCGACAACGGCATCCGGTAGCTCCAGGCAGGCACCAGAGAGAAATATTATCTCCAATACAACAGGCAGAGTTAACCCTGATAGACTTATGCATAAAACATGGATCCATAGCACATAAGCTCGAAAAAACTCTTCCTCCGGAGTATATAGGAAATGAAATATATGGAACTTTACTCAATGAAATACTGGCTCTTACTGCTCAGGGAGAATGGGAGCACGCTGCAAATAACCTTATAAATCACCATCCTCAGGAACTTCCCCAAAAAGTATATCAAATACTGATGAATTCAGAATATGAAGAACTTGCAGCAGAAACTCATGAACATCAGGAACGACTGAAAAAGGCACAGGATGATTGCATAAAACTTCTTAAAAAAACATATTTGGAATCTCAATTGAATGAGATAAATCATAAAATTTCGAAAGAACAGGATACAAAAATAAAACAAGACCTTTCTTTAAAATACTTTAATATCTCGCAACAGATAAATGAAATGAATAGAAAATAAAATATAATGAAAAAAACTCCCGAATTACTAGCTCCCGCAGGAAATCTGCTCTCTGCAATAACCGCCTTTGAAAATGGAGCAGATGCAGTGTACGCAGGATTAAAAAAATTTAATGCCAGAGAACGGACAGAAAACTTTTCTGACGAAGAATTTATAAAACTTATCAATTTTGCAAAAAAGAGAAATAAAAAAGTATATGTAGTTTTAAATACACTTCTCAAGGAGTCAGAATTACGAACTGTTGTAAAACAACTTTCTTTTTTGCATAATCTTTCTCCGGATGCTATAATTGTTCAGGATATCGGGCTTGTTTACATAATTCGTAAGTTTTTCCCCGATTTGACAATCCACGCTTCGACACAGATGGGTATTCATAATAGTGCTGGAGTTGTTATGGCAAAGAAAATGGGTATTTCAAGGGTTATTCTGGAAAGGCAAGTGACCTTTAAGGAATTGAATGAAATCACGAAAAAATCTCCTCTGGCATTGGAAGTCTTTATTCATGGAGCTCTTTGTTCTTCACTTTCGGGTGTCTGTCTTTTTTCATCCTGGATCAATGGAATGAGCGGGAATAGGGGGAAGTGCATGCAACTCTGTCGCAGAAAGTTTACTGCATTACAAAAAGATGGCTTTTTCTTTTCAACAAAAGATCTTTGTTTGATAGATAAGATTCCAGAGTTCGTAAAAATGGGGATTTCATCTTTAAAAATAGAAGGACGTCTTCGCAAACCCGATCATATTGCTAAAGTGGTTTCTGCGTATAGGCTTGCAATTGATTCACCAACAAAGATAGAGGATGCAAAGCAAATCTTGCGTGGAACAATCAACAGACAACTTTCGGAGGGATTTACTGGTTCAAAAGCTATAGATTCAGTTATTCTCTCCGATAAAAGAGGGATCTCAAGTACATTTTGTGGTAAGATCCTTTCTGAAAAGAAGGGAAAAAGTATAGAAATTTCTGCAATGCGAAGGATTCATATTGGAGATAAAGTCAGAGCGCAGAATTTGGACGACGAATCAAGTGCAACATTTACGGTAACAGAGATTATTAAAAATGGTCGAAAAGTCAATAAAGTTCAAGATGGTGACAAGTGCATAATTTCCACAATTGAGACAATCCCGTATAATTCAGCTCTCTATAAAACGGGCGAATCCTATAAAAACTATGCAGGATTGATAGAAAATATTCCCTCCAAACCAATATGCTCCCTCAAGTTAAAAATAAATATAAATGCTTTTGGAATTAAAATAAAATTTTTGAATATTTCCGAATCTCTCGTCTGGATAAAAAAGGAGACATTTCAGGAAGCAAAAAAACATGCCTTGGATAGCACAACTGTTGTCAACGAATTTTCTATTACCAGTTCCGATCTTTTTAGAGTTTCAGAGATTAAGGTTGCAGTTTCAGGCAATTTATTTGTCCCTGCAAGTATTCTCAAAAAACTACGCAGAGAATTCTGGGAATGGACACAAAAACAGGCAGAATTAAATGATATTTTTTCCCCAGAAGCTACTGCTGAAGCAAGATTTGAGGCATTTTATCAAAAAACCAAAAATACTTTTTTGTGCAATGAGAAAACAACATATTTTCTTAACAAAGAGGCTAAAACTCTTGAAAAGGAAGAAATTATTTGTCACAATATATTAGATTTTGATTTTACAGCAAACGAAGTAATTCTTCCATTCTTCTGTCCGGAAATTAAGCTTGCTTCTTTGAAAAAGGATATTGAAAATGCCTATAATTGCGGAGTCCGCAAATTCAGAGTTACATCTCTTTACGCAGTAGAATTGCTTAAAAACTTTTCTGATATTGAGATTTACTCCTCGTTTCCGTTGCCTGTTTGCAATTCCATGGCTGTTTGCGGACTCCGCAAACTCGGATATGATAAAGTCCAACTCTGGGTGGAACTGGAAGCTTGCGAACTCCGCAATCTTGTATCTAAATCTCAACTGCCCACAGAAATCTATCATTTTGGACGTCTTCCTATACTCGTAACAAGAGCAAAAATAAGTAAAAACGGAGAAATTCATGATAGTAGAGATGCAAGATATGAGATCTTTCATGACCCGATAACCGAACTGACATATCTCTATCCCGAAGAATCATTTGCATCACCAAATATACCAAATACACAAAAATTTATAGATTTAACCAAAACAACCCCAGATGAGAAAAAAATCTCCACCTTCAATACAGCAGGAACATGGGGATAAAGAGAACCGAAAAATTCATATAAATAGCTTGACTTAACTCTGATAATTTAGTATATTATTTTGGTTTAAAAGAAATAATTCAAAAAAATAATTATGATTAAACGAAAACTAGAAGAAGAAATAAAGAGTAAATTTTTCGGGGGAAAAATAATTTTGATTATGGGTCCGCGACAGGTAGGCAAGAGAACATTAACAAAGATTATTACAGAAAAATACACAGAGGATTTACTTTGGTTCAATGGAGATGCTTCTGATGTAAGAGGATTATTCTCTGACACAACGGCGGTTCAGCTTGAAAGAATTATAGGAAAGAAAAAGATCATAGTAATTGATGAAGCTCAAAGAATAAAAAATATTGGTTTAACTTTAAAAATAATGATTGATAACTTTCCGGAGAAACAAATTATTGTTACCGGATCGTCCTCATTAGAGTTGGCAAATAAGATTAAAGAACCCTTGACTGGAAGAAAGTTTGAGTATCATCTTTATCCACTATCTTTTGAAGAAATGCTGAATCATACGGATTACTTAAGCGAACACAGGCTTTTGGAACAGCGAATGATATATGGATACTATCC
>JAYEIY010000318.1:0-4845 GCA_034660375.1 Verrucomicrobiota bacterium | reverse complement strand
ATTATCTAAAGCATCTAATGCATATGGAATTGGTCTGGCAGATGATTTGCCGACAATTAACTGGGCTGATGATTGCAAACGTTGGATGATAAGTCTAAACCTTTTGAAAGGATAAAATTCAATTTATCCTCCAAAGGTTTCTCTCATTTTTTCGCAATAGTATTGCACATTTTTCCACTTAGCATCAGGGGCAATTCTATGATCTGGACATGGGATATATCCGCCGAGATCAACTAATGGCTTGAGTCTCTCTATCTCTGCATCTACTGCTGCATAATCCTGCGAAAAAACTGTTTTATTCATTCCGCCAACACCGCGTAATTCTTTGCCATATTTTTCTCTCCATGGTTGAATGCTTGCACTCCATGTTCCTACTTCAATCGGAAACATTATATTTACTCCGTTTTCAATCAGGTTGGAATAAGACTATCTATTAAACCATCGCAGTCTAGAAATGACATCTGTATATCGTGTTTTTTAAGAAGATTGCTTATTTCTCGGTAATGCGGACCACATTTTTCATTAAAGACGGACGGAGTTACCAGTGGACCTGTTTTAAAGCATATATCTTCCCAGTAAGCTCCAAAGTCACATTTTATTCCTGTAGCAAGCATCTTTTTAAGTCCCTTATATATAAGTTCAAAGTATGTATTGATTATTTCATCAAAAAGATCCGGGTCATCAGCCCATAAATAGCTTAAACCCTCAACTCCAAGCCAGTTCCTTATTGTTCCTATCATACTTCCGCAATCTATTGAAAGAGGATTTTCGCGACCAGTCTCTTGTCCTTTTAATTTTTCAAGATGTTCATAGTCTATGCGATCTTCGCAGAATTGAAGACGGGGGAGATAGTGCTCTTCCCATGATGCACGATCTTTCAGAAGATGATCAATCTCTGCAGGAATAGACCCCGCATTCGGCATTTGAAGAATTATGACCCCATCGCCGTTCCTGACTTTCTTTGATCCATCCGGCAATTCTTCTATTACTTCTGTTTTAAAGCTTGGACGAAATCCATTGTCTGCACCACATCCTTCTTCCACCCATCCCATATCAAAGCCAAGTCTTTTCATTGCTGTTGGAGGTGGATTTCCTCCCGAATGTCCCTCCGCTTCCTTTGCAGAGATATGTCCTTCTTTTACCCATATATCAAGTGTTTCATTCCAGAGACCAAAATGAACAATTGGAAGTCTATCATACGATTGATAATTTAATATTGCCAATACTCTTTCTCGGTTTGTCATAAAGAACTCCTTTGTTTAAGTTTTTTTTAATAATAGTTAATTATAGTCTTTTTTTTTCAAATAAAAATAGACAATAATACTAAAGGCATATATATTCGTAAGGTGCTACATTTTATTGATTTCTTTCAGCAAAAGGCTTTTTATGTTAAAATTATCTCCAGAAAACGTATCCCCAAAAGTTGAACACTCAAATTATTTCAAGTGTGATTTAAAACAAACAAAATGGGGCCCACGCATTATTAAAGACATTGAATTGATACTTATAGTGGAGGGGATAGCTTCCTATTGTTCTGAAAAAACGGGAAAACTTCTCATTGGTGCTGGTGATATCCTTTTTATTCCCCCGGGAGAAGAACATGTATTTGAAGTAAATACAAAAGAAAAAACAATTATAAGTTGCATTCATCTTGAGCTATTAAACAAAAAAGGATATCTGAAGCAAGACTATATCCCTGATCCCTTACCCAAAAATTTGACAGATACAAAGGGAGATTTATTTATGCACGAACTTTTTCATAGAATCGCTGATATTTTTACGAAAAATAGTCTATTTAGAGAAATAATGCTAACCACAGCTTCAAAAGAATTATGGCTTAGATTAAATGAATTTTGGTCTGAAAATTATACCCCTATAACCAGTCCAAGAGTTTCCAGAATGATAGATTTTTTGAAGGCAAATTATTAAAAAACTCTCTCCAGACAGGATTTGTCCGAAGAGTTCTGCCTGGCACCGCAATATATAAATAATTTGTTTAAAAGAGAAACTGGAACGTCTCCCACACAGTACCTCCATAAAATAAAAATTTATCAAGCATACAGACTCCTTGCAGAAGAGAACTGTAGCGTCAAAGAAACCGCATTTAAAGTTGGCTTCAATAATGAATTCTATTTCTCAAAACTTTTTAAACGTATAATGGGTTTTCCCCCAAGTAAACTACTTACGAAAAATTAAATCTATGCCTAAATATAATAAAATAATCTTTGCTGTTTTTCTTAGTTTCTTTTTTTGTTCATTTATTTCTTCTGAAGTTGTAGAAGTAAAGATATATCAGACAACAGATATTCATTCTCATATAGACAGCAGTTCTCATGAAACAGATGTGGGGGGATGGTTGCGGATTGGTACTGTTATACGTGAAAAGCAGTCTTCTTATGGAAAAAAGAACCTGCTTCTTATTGATTGTGGAGATACACTTGAAGGAGCTTTTAGCGGAGTTATTTCACAGGGGGAAGCAGGGGGACACCTTCTTGATATCTATAATTATGATGTATGGGTTCCCGGAAACCATGAGTTTGATTTTGGAATAAAAAAGTTCCTAGAAATTTCAGAAAATATGAAATGTACTATATTAAATGCAAATCTACTTTACAATGGGAAAAAACTTTTTCCGGGATTTAAAATTTTTCACAAAAATGGGGCAAAAATTGCTGTTATCGGGGTAAATGCAAGTTTTTTAAAGAACTGGTTTTGGGGCAGACGATATCAGGGGATTGGTGTTTTAAAGGCAGTCGATGCAATTGGTGTTATTCTTGAAAAAATAGCTGTTAAAAAAGTTGATATGATTATTCTGGCAATGCATCATGGGTATCTTGAGAAGGATTTGAGAGGTGTAAATGAGGTAGTTGATATAGCTATGCGGTATCCACAAATAGATCTTCTACTCGGAGGACATACTCATATTGAACGTCCGGGAATGCAAATAGGAAAATCATGGTATGTTCAAGCAGGTTGTCATGGAGAGTTCCTCGGAGAAATAACAGCAATGATTGATACTGAGAAACACGAGGTTAAAAAGATATCGTCCATTCTGCTTCCAATGACAGAGGATATTCCCAAAGATAAAGTAAACTCTGTTTATATTCAGGAAATTCTAAAAAAACAAAAAAATATGACAAAGCAAGTTGTTGGGAGCTGTAAAAAAGATATTTCAGCCAAAGGCTTGCCCGGAATTAATTCCCAAATCAGTGAATTGCTCTGTCTCGCTATAAAAGAAGAAACTAAAGCTGATATAATATTTCATGGATCTCTCTCAAACCACACTCTTTCAGGAAAAATAACTAAAAAAGATGTTTTCTTGACAGTTCCCTATGAAAATACAATAGGAACGGTCCTTCTTACAAAGAATGAAATAAAAAAAATAATTAAAGAACAAATAAACTATATTTTACACTGGAGTTTTCAAGGCATATACGGATGTAATATTATATACAACCGCCAAAATAATACTGTTAAAATGGATTTTTCGAAAAAAATGCAGGAGCAAAAATTCTTTTCCGTTTCATTCAACAGCTACGTAATTTCAAGTGGAGGAGGGCGTTTTCCTGTTTTAAAATCAATCCTGAAAAATAAAAAAATCAAAGAAACAAAATTGGACTCACGCAAAATTTTGGAAAAATATATAAGTAAATATTCTCCCCTTGAAATAAAAATAAAACAATGGATGAAAATTGAAGAATAGAAAATAGATCCAATAAAACTATCTGACCTTTTTTTGAAAATCACTGGGAGAGCATTCAAAACACTTACGAAAGACCTTACAGAAGTAGCTGAAACTGTTGTAACCACAGAAATACGCAATTTCATTTACATTTTTTTTCTTTTCCATAAGATATTTCAGTGCTTTTTCCATTCTAACGTGTTCAAGATATTTTCCTGACGGCATCTGTTTATATTTTTTAAAAAGACGGTTGCACTGTGCTCTGCTGTATCCGGAAACAGTAGCAATTTCTACAGGGCTTATCTGCTCTGCATAATTTTTTTCCACATATTGAATAGCCTTTAATATGCCGGAATCCGGAATTTCTTCAGTTGGAATAACTTTATTAAGAAATGCGTTTAGTATAGCAAAAATACGATGTGCATATGATGAACGATCAAAGACAGAATCAATGTAGCCATTTCTGAAAAGCTGTAGAACTTTCTGAAAAAAACTAATGACTTCGGAGTCAGCTGGAATTGTTATTACAGAACCATGAACATTCTCAATAATTCTCAGCATCTTCAATATTTCTTTTCCCTTGAAAGTAAAATAGAAAAATTCCCATGGAAGAGATGTTTCCTCATAGTAATAACGATATTTGTAGGGAGTATGTAATATCATCATATCACCTTTTTTAAGAGTAAAAGATTCATTATCATATTCCAGTTTACCATTCCCCGAAAAAGTGTATTGCAAAATTGCAGAATCATCACCTGTACTGTTACGTTCTAAACCATTCCAATTGTAACTTGAATCAGAAATAATATGATGTCCACAATTTGTTATTCTTGATAAAAAAGAGATTCGTTCTTTATTCAAAAATACAGGACGCACTTCATTCCATTCAAAGGTATTTTTCTCTTTTGTGAGCATATTTTACCATATTTGATTATATTTTACCATTGTTTTTTGCTAATTACTTAGTCTAATTATAATAAAGGCAAATTCAAATCCATAATAAAAAAAGAAAAGGAGTCTTATTATTAATATGATTAAAAAAAATATAGTAGTATTTTTGATTCAGATTATTCTGGCAAAGCTGTCTTCCTCAGATGTTTTACATTGATAGAATGTGTGCCTAGAATAACGTATTGATAGCTACTTGGATGAAAGGAGCCAAG
>JAYEIY010000317.1:0-4863 GCA_034660375.1 Verrucomicrobiota bacterium | reverse complement strand
TATCTATTTTCAATATCATTTTCAATCAATATATCTTTTGAATTATTAATTAAGTTTATAATCACTTGAGATAATTCACCAATTACTATTGTTAATTTTATAGGTTCTATATCATTAACGTAATATATTGGTGTTGTTATGTAAAATGTATCTTTCTTCATTATATTTCTTTTCCAGTTTTTTGATCTATTAGTTTATATTCTTCTATATGTAGAGAGGGATCGACACGAAAGGAGAGTTGTCCTCCAAATTTTTTTTCAAGTTCTTTTAACTTATCTTTATCTTCATTTTTTAATCTTGAGAGGACTGTATTGTGCATAAGTATTCGTATATCAGCACTTTTTTTCCTCTGAAGTAATTCTTTTACCCTTCTATGTATCTCAGCACTAACAGAAAGAGTAGATTTTACTTTACCTTTTCCATGACAGTATGGACATGGGTCATATACCGCTTCAAGAATACTTCCCTCATCTCTTTGCCTTGTCATTTCCATGAGTCCAAATTTAGAGATAGGTAGCATACTTACTTTTTCTCTATCCTTTTTACTCTCTCTCTTCATTGCCTGAAGTACTTTATTCTGGTCCTTACGACTTTTCATGTCTATAAAATCAATAACAACCAGACCTCCGATATTTCTAAGTCGCAACTGCCTTGCAACTTCTTCAACTGCTTCCAAATTTGTTTTAAGAATTGTTGCGGGGTGGTCTTTACCTGACTTATTTTTACCAGAGTTGACATCTACGGAGATAAGAGCTTCTGTTTCATCAATACAGATATAGCCTTTTGAAGGTAGAGTTACTGTTCTTTTGAAAACATTTTCTATTTGAGGTTTAATCTTATATCTTTCAAATAGGGGGAGAGCTTTTCTGTAGTGGGTTATATGCCCTCTATGTTCTTTACTCATTTTTTTTAAACGTTTTTGAACATATTTGAATGCATCTTCTCCATTGATAATTATTTCATCTACATCATCAGTAAGAAATTCACGGATAGAGCGTTCTACCAATCCAAGATCGTTGTATAGACATGTCGGAGTCTCATTCTCAAGTTTATTTATTATTTCCTGCCAGGTATGAAAGAGCATTTCCAGATCCATTTTGAAAGCCCGTTCATTCTTATTTTTCCCCGCTGTTCTACAGATACACCCCATATTTTCAGGAAAATCAAAGGATTTCAAAATTTTTCTAATTCTGAATCTTTCTTTTTTATCAGAGATTTTTTTTGATACGCCTACGTGGGTTGAATTTGGAACAAGCACTAGAAAACGTCCTGGTATGCTTATATTGGTAGAGACTCTTGGTCCTTTTGTACCTATGGGACCTTTTGTTACCTGTACAATAATTTCTTTCCCCTTAGGAAATAACTTCGGAATGTCTTCTTTTTTGAGTTGTTTGAGAGGTTTCTCGGATTTCTCTTTTTTCTTATTTTTTGGCTCTTCCTTAGGATTTGGCAAAAACAATTTTGCCAAGCGATTAAAGAGACCTTTTTTATTTTTAAAGAAATCGGTATCTTTTTTGCTATTTTGAAGATAATTTTCAAACGTATTGTATTTTACCAAGTCCCAGTAGTGAAGAAATGCATTTCTCCCTGTTCCAATATCTATAAATGCTGCTTCAAGGGAAGGTTCTATATTTGTAATCCTTCCTTTATAGATACAACCAACGATACGTTCATCATCCTCTCTTTCAATTGCATATTGTTCAAGTTTGTTGTTTTCGGTTAGTGCGACTCTTGTTTCAAGGTGTTCTGTGTTGATCAGTATTTGTTTCATAGTTTTTTGTTTTTTCTGCTTGGTCGGGTAGCAATACAGGAATATCGTTTTTAATAGGGTATGCTCTGTTGCAAATTTCACAGATAAGGCGATTTTCCTCTTCATTAAATTTGAGAGATGGTCTGCTTGGGCATGCCGGACAGGCTAGAATTTTTAAAAGTTTTTTGTTTATCATTGTTTAAGATTCTTAAGTCTTATGCTTATACTTCTTATTAAATTATTTAAAACCCCATAGTGGGAAAATACAATAGGGGATAAAATTAGAGAAAAATTAGTTTTTATCATTGGTTGTTCATTAAAACATACTTTAATCACATATAATATTTTTTCAAGGAGGAGGAAAGATTTAATTCTATCTAACCGTAAGCATTTCGTAATTGTTTTGCAAAAAAACAACATTTTTAACGTAAATATTTTTTTAAGTATTGAGAAGATTTAGTATTTATTTTAGACAGGATTTTCAGGATCGACAGCATCTTTATATCAATTATTTAATCGGAATTTCTTATTTGTTTTAGTAAATCATTTTATCCAGTTTTTTGCAGATGCATCGGATGGCATTCTCCAGTCTCCGCGTGGGGATAGGCTTATGGTTCCTACTTTTGGACCGTCAGGGATACAACTGCGTTTAAACTGCTGGCTAAAAAAGCGTTTAATAAAGAGAGAATTCCACTTTTGTATTGTTTTTCGGTCATAAATATCTTTAAATGCAATTGATGCAAGTTCAATTATTTTTTCTGGTGATGCGCCATATTTTACTGTGTGATAGAGGAAAAAATCATGCAATTCGTATGGTCCGATGAGTTCTTCTGTTTTTTGTGTAATGGAATTATCTTCTTCTGTACTAGGTAGGAGTTCAGGAGAAACAGGAGTATCTATTATATCCAATAGGATTTCCTTCATTTTATCATCAGAACGATCCGCAACCCACCTAATAAGATATTTAACAAGAGTTTTGGGAATACTGCAGTTTACAGCATACATTGACATATGATCTCCATTATATGTAGACCACCCGAGAGCAATTTCTGACAAATCACCGGTTCCTATAACAAGAGCATTTTCTTTATTTGCAATATTCATTAGAAGCATTGTTCGTTCTCTTGCCTGTACATTTTCATATACTGTATTGTGTTCTCTAATATTATGTCCAATATCTCTAAAATGCCGAAGACAGCTTTCTTTTATGTCTATTTTTCTAAAATCTGTTCTTATTATTTTACACAAAGCTGTTGCATTTGACAATGTTCTCTCGGAAGTTCCGAACCCCGGCATAGTCACTGTAATAAGATTTTCTTTTTTCAGGTTGAGTAGTTCAAAAGCCTGATTGATTACAAGAAGAGCCAGTGTAGAATCAAGACCACCAGAAATTCCAAGAACAGTTCTCTCTATTGCGGTATGCTCAAGACGCTTCGCCAGAGAAGCAGCTTGTATTTGAAAGATTTCTTTGCAACGCTGATTCCTTAATTTTGAATTTTTAGGTACAAAAGGATGGGCAGAAAAAGTACATTTTATCGAGTTGATTCTGTTAATTTTTCCAGTATTTATTTCTCGGTGTTTTTTTACAATGTTGTCAGAAAAAGAAGTTTCAGACAAACGAATCATCTGTAAACGGCGACAGTCTATGTCAGCCGTAATTAAATTATTTTTTCTCTGAAATCTTTCGTTTTCTTTTAAAATACGTCCATTTTCGGCAATTACTGTGTGTCCCCCGAAAAGTAAGTCGGTTGTTGACTCGCCAACACCCGCAGATGAGTAGATATATGCACTCACACATCTTGCGCTTTGAGACTGAATGAGAGATCTTCTATAATCTGCTTTTGAGACAAGTTCATTACTTGCAGAAAGGTTCATAATAGCCGTTGCACCGGCAAGAGACAGCTCAGAAGATGGAGGAATGACATTCCATAAATCTTCGCAGATTTCTATTCCAAAAGTAAATTCTTTATTTGCTGAAAATATCAAATTATTTCCAAACGGAACTGTTTGTTCTGCAAAGATAATTTCTTTGTCATCAGCTAGATCTTTTCCCGATGCAAACCAGCGTTTTTCATAATATTCTCTGTAGTTTGGAATGTATATTTTTGGAACAATCCCCAAAATTTCATTATGTTGAAGAACAGCTGCAGTATTATAGAGTTTTCCTTCAGCAAAAATGGGAACGCCAACAATCACTATAATATTTAAATCCTTAAGTTCTTTGAGAATAGTCAAAATTGCGGACTCCGCAGACTCCAGAAGGATGTTCTGATGAAAAAGATCTGCACATGTATATCCCGTAACAGAAAGTTCAGGAAAAACCACTGTCGTAGCGTTTTGTTTATCCGCTTCTTTTGCAAGTTCTATAATTTTAGAAGTATTGTAGTCAGTATCCGCAACTTTTACAGTAGGAACTGCAGATGCCATTCTATAAAAACCATGCATAATATAATCCTGTCATATAAGATTAAAATAACCGGCTTTGCCGGAACTAGGGACTGAGACTGGGAACTGGAGAACCGAGATTAAGCCCCAGATAAAATAAAAAAATATAATTCCCAAAAAGATTAAAATATTCAAACTTTCGTTTAATTTAATAGAAAAAACGTTTCTGTCAAATCATAGACAATTTTCAAAAAAATTATGGCATAAGAAAAATAGTTCTTTTTATTTAAGCTCAAATTGATAGAAAAATATATTTTCGTAAGCGTTCACGCTTGACAAAAATAAAAAGACATTTATATTTTTAAATAAAAGATGGTTAACTCATAAGCTGTGAAAAAAATATTTAGGAAATAATATGCATTATATTCTTGCCAATGGGGATTAAATTTAGTATAATTTAAATAGGAGGTTAACTTATGAAAATAATGGTTCTTCACGGAAATGCGTCTACCTCAAAGTCTAAAAAATGGAGTACATCAGAACCTTATATTAGTCAAGTAAAAATTATGCATAAACCGGGGGTCGTTCCTCCCCCCCTATGTATAATAATTTTTCCTTGACAAATATAAGAACCTGCTGTTTATGATAATCATCTTTTCTCTCAAAAAAGGATTTTTTGAAAGAAAATATAAGTTTAAGTACACTTGAAAAAACAACTGATTGACACA
>JAYEIY010000316.1:0-4892 GCA_034660375.1 Verrucomicrobiota bacterium | reverse complement strand
CACAAAAACATTGAAATTCGCCTCCAGGGAATATTCTTTTCTTATTCATATCCCACCGCGATGCGGTGGGCTACGGTGAATATGCCCGGTGGGGATAAAACGGATATTCTTTTTTAAGAATTGACCTTAGATGATATGGAATAATATCCTGGATAAAAAAGGGAATCTGAGTTGCTCGATAACTTGGAGTTCTTGAAGGCAATAAAAAAACTCTATATAAAACAAATAATATTGTTCTTTCTGGAGGCATCTTTATGGACCGAATTCTTAATTATTTGGTGGAAAAAAACTTGAAAAATTCAGTTTAGCTCCTATTATTTATAGACAGGTTCCTCCCAATGACGGAGGCATCGCACTCAGACAAATTTTTCTGCAAAATTAGATTTAAATAAAAATGAATATAAACCTTTTAGAAAAATATATTCTTTTCATAAAAACAATATTTGATAAAAATATTGTTTTCCCTGAATCTACTGCATTTATTTTCGGTTCGCGCGCAACCGGCAGTAATACAGACACTTCTGATATTGATATAGCTCTAAAGGGAGATAGGCTCACCTTTGGTAAAATAAGTTTAATAAAAGAAGATTTGGAAAATTCATCTATTCCCTATAAAATAGATTTAGTTAATTATTCCGAAGCAACAGAAAAAATTAAAAATGCAATTGATAAAGAAGGTGTTTTAATATGGACAAAACAAGGCAAAAAATAGAATCGTTTATCAAAGCACTGAAAACATTTGATGCAATACTGCTTGAGAACGATGATTCTAATATTATCAGAGATGCCGCCATACAGAGATTCGAATATACTTTTGAAGCTATGTGGAAAGCATCAAAAGCATATTTATTAACATACGAAGGTGTGACATCTACATACCCCAAAAATTGCATAAGAAATATGATGCAGAATAATATTCTTTCTCCAAATGACACCGAACTTTCTCTTGAAATGGTTGATAGCCGAAATCTTACCTCTCATACCTATATTGAAGAAATCGCAATTGGAATATATACAAAACTAAAAACCTATAACACCCTCATGAATAAAGTAATGAATGAATTAGATAAGCTGACGAATTAAAATAGGAATTTTAAAATGAAAAAAATATTACTTACAATCTTTTCTGCTATTCTGTTAACCGCATGTTCAACAAGCGTTAAAATTAAAAAAAATGACAAAAAACAAGTGGACACGCCAGAAGTTACTCGTAAAAGTATAGTAGAAAAAAAGGTCCTCTCAAAATTTCCTGTGGTAATAATAAAAACATCTAAGGGAAATATAACACTTGAATTGAATAGAGAAAAAGCACCGATAACCGTAGAAAATTTTCTTGAATATCTTGACTCAAAATACTATAATGGAACAATCTTTCACCGGGTTATCCCCAATTTTATGATACAGGGAGGAGGATTTACGAAAGATTTTTCAAAAAAACCAACAGATAAGCCAATTCAGAACGAAGCCTATAATGGGCTGAAAAATGATGTTGGAACTATTGCAATGGCACGAACTGCAGTCGTAAATAGTGCTACAAATCAATTTTTTATCAATCTAAAAAATAATTCATTTTTAAATCACAGAAATAAAAATCCACGAGGATATGGATACTGTGTCTTTGGAAAGGTAATAGATGGAATGAATGTTGTAAATGCCATACAACACGTCAAAACAACAACCAAAAGACATCACGCACATGTTCCCATAAAAAATGTAATAATAAAAGAAATAGTCAGGATAAAATAAAAATTATAAAAATTAACCAAACAGAGGAAGATAAATATGAGCCAGACAAAACTAAAAGGAAAGGTCGCAATTGTTACAGGTGGAGCACGTGGAATAGGTAAAGCTATATGTGAACGACTTGCGGCTGACGGAGCATCTCTTGCAATTGTAGATATTCAGCAAGACGTAGTAAATGAGACAGTTGAAGAGTTTAAAAAGTTAGGTATTGATGCAAAAGCATACGTAGCTAATATCGCAGACACAAAAGCTGTGAAAGAATTGATTAAAAGTGTGGTAAATGATTTTGAAAAGATTGATATTCTTATCAATAATGCAGGAATTACACGTGATAATCTTATTATGAGAATGAAAGAAGAGGAATGGGATGCTGTTATTACGGTGAACTTAAAAGGAACTTTTAACTGCATACAGGCCGTATCCAGACCAATGATGAAAAAGAGAACAGGGAAAATCATCAATGTAGCATCTATTGTGGGAGTTATGGGAAATGCCGGACAAGCTAACTATTCTGCTGCAAAAGGTGGGGTCATTGCTTTGACAAAAACTGCAGCAAAAGAGCTTGCACCCAGAAATATAAATGTAAATGCCGTTGCTCCAGGTTTTATACAAACAGATATGACAGGGAAATTGACAGACGAAGCAAAAGCTATGTTTTTAGATAATATTCCTTTAAAACGAGCCGGTTCTGTTGATGATGTTTCGTCTGTAATAGCATTTCTTGCATCTGACGATTCGGATTATATCACAGGTCAAACCATAAATATTGATGGCGGATTAGTAATGTAAATAGAAATTGTACGAAAAGTCTTTTTCGCTTTATTCTAAGGCTTTTTATACACTCTAAGGCTTTTCATATACTGTCTAAATATGCTTTTTTCTTTTAAGAACGAGCGTAACTTAGAGAAATGCAAAAAAACCAGTTGATTTTTCATGAATGTCAGCATAATATTAACAAGTCTTCACTCGAAGACACATTTTTTAACTGAAATAAAAAAAACATAATTCTAACAGGAGATTATTTTATGGCATCAGTAACAGAAAGAGTAAAAGAAATTGTTGTAGAGCAGTTAGGTGTAAATGCAGATCAATTGAAAGACGATGCAAAGTTTATTGAAGATCTTGGTGCAGATTCTCTGGACACAGTCGAGTTGGTTATGGCATTAGAAGAGGAATTTGATACGGAAATCCCCGATGAAGAAGCTGAAAAAATCACAACAGTT
Organism: Verrucomicrobiota bacterium; assembly: GCA_034660375.1. GTDB lineage: Bacteria > Verrucomicrobiota > Lentisphaeria > UBA2565 > JAYEIY01 > JAYEIY01. Next base: position 1,926 of record JAYEIY010000316.1, on the reverse strand, counting down.
GGCGAAGCAACTAAATATATTGAAGAAAATCAATAGTATATATATACATTAAATCGCTGCTAGACAGCGATTTTAATGTTTATTCCCTTTTATACATATCAAAAATAATACAAAAGTGAGTTTTCTATGAATAATACCAGGGTTGTAATTACCGGAACAGGAATGATTTCATCTGTCGGAAATTCTGTGGCTGAATCCTGGGATTCTCTGATTAACGGAAAATCCGGAATCGGTCCCATAACCAATTTTAATGCCGAAGGTTTTCGAACTCAGATTGCCGGAGAAGTCAAAAATCTGGACATGTTGCAGTATATGGACAGAAAAGAAGTAAGACGCCAAGATCCGTTTTGTCAATACGCCATAGCAGCATCTGAAGAAGCCGTACAGCAAGCCAATCTTGACTTTGAAAGTCTTAATCTCGAAAGAATCGGGGTTTTAATTGGAAGCGGGATAGGTGGAATAAGAGCTTTGGATACTGCTAGCAGAAAACTTGAAGGTCGTGGACCGGGCAAAGTGTCTCCTTTTACAGTTCCAATGATGATTGGTGATATGGCATCCGGTGTACTTTCTATAAGATATGGATTAAAAGGACCTAACATTGGGATTGTCTCTGCATGTGCTTCTGCCACACACGCTATTGGAGAGGCTTTCTGGATGATTAAGCGTGGAGATGCAGATATCATGGTTACCGGAGGAGCTGAAGCGGCAGCGGATGCTCTAGGAGTTGCAAGTTTTTGTGCAATGAAGGCCATGAGTGAAAGAAATGATGATCCACAACATGCAAGCAGACCTTTTGATAAAGAACGTGATGGTTTTGTAATGTCTGAAGGTGCCGGCATAATCATCCTTGAAACACTTGAAAGCGCACAGGCTAGAGGTGCTGAAATAATTGCGGAGATCGCAGGTTATGGTCTTACAGGTGATGCGGGACACATTACTGCACCCGATCCTCAAGGACGTGGCGCTGCCGCCGCAATCCGAATGGCTTTGGGACATGCAGAAATGAATCCCGAAGATATTAGCTATATCAATGCACACGGAACATCTACTCCTCTTAACGATAAATATGAGACTCTTGCTATAAAAGCTGCTTTGGGAGATTATGCATATAAACTTCCAATCAGCAGTACAAAATCAATGACAGGTCATGGACTTGGTGCAGCTGGTGGATTTGAAACACTAATTTGCTCCAAAGTCATCCAGACAGGGATTGTTCCCCCCACAATAAACTATGAAAACCCTGACCCTGATTGCGATTTGGATTATGTTCCAAATACTGCCCGTGAAGTCAAAATAAATACTGCATTAAATATTAATTTGGGATTTGGCGGTCATAACGGAGTCCTTATTTTAAAGAGATTTAAATGAAAAGATTTACTTACATATTCCTAATTATTATCTTTATTTCTCTTCTCTGTGGTTGCATTCATATTGTTAGAGAAAGACAACCGGCTTCTAGAAAATTTGATCAAGAAGAAGCAGAATGGATTGGTGTTATTAAAGAGAGTTATCCCAATTGGAAGCCTCCATATTTTTCTCCTGTAAATAGGAGTCAAAACCTTGATTCTCAAGTTCTTCCAGAACCCATAAAAACAGTCCCTTTGTTTTTGGAAGAAAATTCAACTATTACTGAATTAAGTGAGACCCCAGATATTGATACTTTTGTTATTGTCCCCGAAAACGAAGCATCAATTATTCCAGCGACAAACGATGCCCCCCAATTTTATACAATAGAAAAGGGAGATACTCTTAGAAAAATTTCTCTGAAATTTTATGGCGTTGCCACTGACTGGAAAAAAATCTTGAATGCAAATCAATCCATCATAAAAGATTCAAATCGTATCAAAGTAGGCATGGAAATCTCTATCCCGAGATAATCTTGCTATATCCAAAACGTACTCCCTCAACGATTCTCGAGCAACAACT
>JAYEIY010000315.1:0-4957 GCA_034660375.1 Verrucomicrobiota bacterium | reverse complement strand
CAGATTATCTACTCATAGAGGAAAACTGTTTTTTCGTCTAATGCAGCAAGCTGTTACAAATAGAGCACCAGGAATTAAGGAATTATACAACATATAGTGGTAGGTTGAGTCAATCAGCCACCCAGTTCAAGAAGAATACAAATAGGATATCTCCCGCAAATAGTAACTCCAGTCGTTTGAAAATAATGCTAAAAAACTCTCATGTCAAGATTTTTTATTGTTTTAAATGCTCCCATATCCAGTCTTTTAAGATTATCTGCAATATCTTTTGTAAAAGTCAACATCAGGAATACTTATCATATTTTTTATATTAAATTTTTTAGACCGCAACATTTTTTAAATTTTTTCCCACTTCCGCATGGACATGGATCGTTACGTCCTACTTTTTGATTTTTAGTCAGATCTTGTTGCATTTCTGTAGGCATGATTTCGGGGAGAGGTTGAGATATTTGCATCTGCATAAGCCTTTCTGTCTTTATTTCTGCTGCCAACTCTTTAAAGCGAGAAAGTGTATGTTCATAAAATATTTTTTTTCCTTTGCATAGCCAACTTAAAGTTGAAGCAGATCGTCCTCCTTCAATCCTGTGTTTCAGGCAGTCTCCTTGGCATAAGTTTAGAAACTTACAGCTTTTACACTCCTGATTCCAATCATGTTTTTGTGCACCGAATTTTTTATATATTTCAGAATCAAGCAAAGACTCCCAAGAATCTTTTGTTATATTTCCTATTTTCAGTTCGGGAAGAACAAAAAAATCACATGGATAAATATCCCCGTTATATTCAACCACCAGGTATTGACAACAATTATCTCCCATCTGACAGACATTTCTTATCCCATCAACAAGATAACTAAGAATAGAGTCAAAAAATCGTATAGATACCTTTCGTGTATCATTTTTGTACCACAAATCAAAAATTTTAGAGAGGAAAAGTCCATATTCTTCTCCTGAGATTCCCCAGGGGAGGGGGTTTCCTGTTGAATCAAATTCTACACATGGGATATATTGTTGAAAGAACCACTCATTATCGCACAAATATCTATATATAACTTCCGGATTTTTGATATTACTACTATTAAGGAGAGTAAGGATATTGTATTCTACATTGTGGGTATCAAGTTTTCTAATTCCCTTTATAACATCTTCGTGTGTCCCCTTACCATCAATATCTTTTCTATACGTATTATGAAGACTTGGCGGACCATCAAGACTGACTCCTACAAGAAAATTGTATTTTGCAAGGTGCTTTGCTAAAGCATCATCAATAAGAGTTCCGTTTGTTTGCAGTCCATTACTAACCTTTGTTCCTCTCTTTCCATATTGTTCTTGCAGAGAAGTAACCCTTCTGAAAAAATCAACCCCCATCAATGTAGGTTCGCCTCCCTGCCAACCGAATGTATGCTGTTGCATTGGCAGAGCCATAAAGGAAGAAATCATTTTATCAAGCACAAAATTTGACATTCTGTGCATTTTAAGATCTGGATAAAGTTTATGTTTTTTTAGATAGAAACAGTAATTACAGCGTATATTACAATCTGCAGAAGTCGGTTTTATAAGTAAAGAAAAATCTTTCATTTTCGTTTTTATTGTGTTTTGTTTTATTTTGTTTTGACTTGATTTTTTCTTTTTTTAAACTAATTTCAATTTCGTGATTATCAAATTTACTTTGTATATTAATAATACTCCGAGGAAATCATGCAGCCATACACCGCTCTTCTTGAAAATAAGAAAATAGACTTCTCTATCAAGACCGTTGGAAAACCAACACTTAATTCTCCATTAAAAGACTGTGTTTTTATTAAAGATTCTCAAAAAATCTGCTGGCCTACCAAAACAGAGGATATAAATGCATTTCTTAAAGAAAGGAAAACAATCCCGGTCCCGGCCTTTCAACAGGCCGGTCCCCGAGAAAAAATATTCTACGATCCTTCCTGGACCAGAGCCGCAATTGTTACATGTGGTGGACTTTGTCCCGGATTGAATGATGTGATCAAAGGCATAGTCAATACTTTATCCCAGGAATATGGAGTGAAAAACATTTTTGGTATACGCTATGGTTATAGAGGTTTAATACCTTCTTATGGATATGAGCCACTTAATCTAACTCCGGAAATGGTTGATGGTATACATGAAAATGCAGGCACAATTCTTGGGGCTTCCAGGGGACAGCAAGATACATTAAAAATGATTGAATCTCTTCGAAGACTAAATATAAGCATGCTTTTTTGTATAGGCGGGGATGGGACGCTTCGATGTGCCGGAGAAATTGCCGATGAAATAAAAAAGCAGAAACTTCCAATCAGCATTATAGGAATTCCGAAAACGATAGACAATGATTTGAATTTTATAGATCGTACTTTCGGTTTTGAAACAGCAATCTATGCTGCTGCGCCTGTTATAAGTTGTGCTCATGATGAAGCAAAAGGAGCGCATAATGGTATAGGTCTTGTAAAGTTGATGGGAAGAGACTCTGGTTTTATTGCAGCACAGACCTCTCTCGCAAATTCTTACGTAAACTTTTGTCTTATTCCAGAAACAAACTTTGAAATGGATGGTGAAAACGGACTTTTGAAGGCCCTTGAAAAAAGATTGAAAGCTAAAGCAAAAAATCAGCCACACGCTGTAGTCGTTGTTGCAGAAGGTGCTGGACAGAATTTGATAAAGGATGATAGTCCAATCCAAAATGATGCATCAGGAAATATCAAAAAGAAGGATATAGGAGTATTTATTAAAGATAAAATAAATAAATATTTCTCCGAAAAATCAATAGATGTCTCTGTAAAATATTTTGATCCCAGTTACATGATTCGTAGTGTTCCTGCAAGAGGAACCGATGCGGTTTTCTGCTATATGCTTGCACATAATGCTGTACATGCAGCAATGGCTGGAAAAACTAATATGGTAGTAGGACATTGGAATTCCTATTTTACTCACGTTCCAATAAAACTAGCAACAATGAAACGAAGAAAAGTAAACATTAAAAGCCCCCTCTGGCAGGCGGTCCTTGCATCAACAAGACAAAGTGAATATTGGCAGGAGTAGTTGGGGATTTGTATAATTGCAGAATTGTTTTGGGATTATAAAATTTTGAGTTTGTTTTGATTTTATAATATTTATAACTCTTGATCTCTAGGAAGTGGACATGATACCTTTTTCAGACTGACTTTGCTTGCAACGAGGCCGACTTTCACAGCTCCAAGTTATCGAGTAACTCAGATTACCTTTTTTTATCCACGATAGGGAAGCTAAGTTGCGAGTTTGTTTTGTTTTGAGCAAGGAATTTGAATTACCGAGCAACTACTTTCCCTTTTTCCCCTGAAAGTCGGATAAAGCGAACACTTTAACCCAAAAAGAGTGTAGTGTCTGCTTTATCCGACTTTCAGGCTTTTCTAGCAAATTAAAGATAAAAAAAGAGAATCTGAGTTGCGTGTTCGTCTACCTCAAACCCTTGAATTCTATTTATCTATTAAAATTGTTTTAGAAAACGGATATCATTTTCGTAAAGTAAGCGGATATCTGAGATAGCATAGAGGAGCATTGCAATTCTTTCTATACCCATTCCAAAGGCATATCCTGAATAAATATTGGGATCATATCCTACTTTTTCAAAGACTGCAGGATCAACCATGCCGGCACCTGATATTTCCAGCCAACCGGATTGTTTGCATATTCTGCACCCCTTTCCATTACACATGACACATGAAAAATCATACTCTATACTGGGTTCAGTAAATGGGAAAAAATGCGGTCTAAAACGGATTTTTACATCTTTCCCGAAGATTTCATGAGCAAAAGTTAATAAAACAGCCTTTAGATCTGCCAAAGATACATTTTTATCAACATATAATCCTTCTATTTGATGAAAATTCATGCTATGCGTAGAATCAGGAGTATCATGACGATAGCATCTGCCTGGGGCAATTATTCTAATGGGTGGTTTGGTATTTTCCATGACACGAATCTGTACCGGAGATGTTTGAGTTCTCAGAAGCTTCCCGTTGGGCAGATAAAATGTATCCTGAAGGTCTCTGGAAGGATGGTCTGCAGGCGTATTAAGGGCATCAAAATTATGATATTCATCCTCAATATCAGGACCATCAGCAACAATAAAACCAAGTCTTCTAAAGATAGAGACAATCTCATCTATTACCGCAGAAACAGGATGTTTTCGACCTATTTTTTGTTTACGCCCCGGAAGGGAAATATCAATATTGTTTTTGGTAGTTTTTTTACTTTTAATGCTTTGCAACTGTTCTTTTAATAAAGTTGAAAACTCCTTTTTTACCATATTTATTTTTTTTCCGAATTTTGGTCTTTCATTGGGAGGCAGGGATGGGATTTGTTTTAAAAAAGCGTTTATTGTCCCCTTTTTTCCTACGTATGCAGCTTTTATATTATTAAGTTCAATTTCAGATGATGCATTCCCTAAATCGCACTTTGCTTTTTTCAGAATATCTTCACATTCTTTCAAAATATTATTCACAAGACTTATTCCTATATTATTATTTCATAGATAATTGACCGAATTGCAAAGGTTTAATTTGTAATCGGTTTGATTCACTTTAAACTCGTTAAGAATTATAAAACTCACTTCTTCCGGCTTATTCTACTTTCTTAAAGCAAAAATGCAAGAGATAGAGATTGACTCTAGATGACTTTTCTCTTTTTCTTGGCATCAAATTGTAAAAGTTATTTTATTTATAAGCAAGGGGTGAGTTCTGAATAATAGTTGCTTGTCTTATAGTCAAATCCAAAGAGCTTAAGTTGTTGCTCGAGAATCGTTGAGGGAGTACGTTTTGGATATAGCAAGATTATCTCGGGATAGAGATTTTCATGCCTACTTTGATACGATTTGAATCTTTTATGATGGATTGATTTGCATTCAAGATTTTTTTCCAGTCAGTGGCAACGCCATAAAATTTCAGAGAAATTTTTCTAAGAGTATCTCCCTTTTCTAT
>JAYEIY010000314.1:0-4993 GCA_034660375.1 Verrucomicrobiota bacterium | reverse complement strand
AAAACGTGCGAGTAGGTTTGAGATAGTTGTTTTCCCGGAACCTGTCTCTCCCACAAAGGCTACCGTTTCTCCCTTTTTTATTTCCAGATTTAAACAATCAATAATTTTTTCACCCTGGGCTTCATAAGAAAAATCTACATTTTTAAACTGAAAACTATCTTTAAAATTAGATATCTTAATAGCTCCTTCAGTCTCAACTAAATCCGGAACCAAATCAATATAATCAAATGCTCGCTCTGCTCCCATCAGGCTACGTTGCATATTGGCAAAAACTTTACTAATTCGTTTTAACGGTTGATATGCTAGACTTGCCGCCACACCAAACGGAGCAATATCTTTAAAAACCAGTCCTTGACAATACGTATAAATAATAAAAATACAAATAATTAAAACAGCAACAAATTCCATTGCTGGAGTAACAAGCAGTTCATACTTCATGCCTTTTAAAACTTTACTGACATATTTTTGATTATTGGCTACGAAGCGCTTACATTCACTTTTTTCCATATGATATGCCTTTACAACCCTAATTCCAGTGAATGTCTCAAGCATATGCATTGTGAGTAGAGAAATCTTTTCTAATGACTTTCTAGTCATTTTTTTGATCTTTCTTCCCAACAGAAAGACGGGAAATATACATAGTGGTGCTCCTATGATGAAAGCAAAAGAAACTGAATAAATTTCAAGCTTTACTGTTTGATAAATAATAAATACAAAACATGCAAAAATTTCCATAGGTCCTCTTGTTAAATCTGCTATTGAGGATGAAATAAGCTGTTCAGAAACTCCAGTATCATTAAAAATACGACTGATTAAGTTGCCGGCAGAATTCTTGCTATAGAATTGTAGGGATTGGTTGGAAAGATTTTTAAATAGATCATTTCGAATGTCAGCAATAGTACTAGTTCCCACATACCGCATACAATAACAATTTATGTATGTAAAAAGTCCTTTTAGTGCTATAAAAAAGGGAAGGACGAGTAGGATTAATGCAGTTGCCGGAAAGGTTAAGGTTCCGTCGTCATTAAGCTTTTCATATCCAAAAAAATACAATATTTTTTCAGTATAATCTGTTTTTTTTATAGTTTCAGCCTGAATGTGCAAGGTGGATTCTTCTATTGCATCTGGATCAAATAAATTATCCAGACTGCTAAGCATGCCAAAGATTGATAATCCCACCAAGGCTCCAGCCAATATTCCATAGCTAAAACGCCATTTGTACTTCCAAGCATAATTCAGCAGACGATAAATAGTTCTTTTTTTTATTTTCTTTTCCATATTTATTTTATTAATCATTTATTCTTATTTTCTTCAGAATACCTACAAAACCAAAGTTTAATATAAAGGGATTTTAATTACAATCAAGTTCTTTTTTATTTTTAGAACGAATAGATACTTTGATAATTGAATTGTTCAAATTGTAAATCTAAGCTTACAAGAAGAAGAGGTTAATAATTTAAAACTTTTAGTTTGAGCATATTATATTGAATAAACAGATTTATAGATCTTTTTTAAAAAGAGTTTGTTCTTCTGGAATATAGGGCAATGTTCTTTCAATCCACTCTTCTATCACTAAATCAGGCTTTCCCTTGTTGAGAGTTTTTGTTAATTTTTCATAACTAAGCATATCCCAAATGAAGGTTGTTTTATTAAATTTTCGAGAAAAATATGGAACTAGGTATCCAAAAAAAGAGTCTCTAAAGATAACTGCATTTATATTTCCTGAATGACAAGTTGTCTGAAAAAACTTGTCATTTTCTTCTATATTTTTCCGAACAGGATCTTTTCCTGTGAAGTTTGGTTGTGGGCTTTTTTCAGAAATTCCCACTATTTTAGATAATTTACATAAATCTCCATCCTTTTTTTGAAATATAGAAAAAAAAGAATCTGGGTATAGTTTTGGTGTTAATCTTTTTGGAAACATCAATTGAATCCTTTTCATAATTTCAAACTGTGCAATATTGGCTGCATAATGTGTCCAATGGCTATCAGTTTTATAATAAAGTTGATATTTCCCTTTTGCCTTTAAAAGAGATTTACGTAAATCAACAACTGGAATAGAAGTTCTATCTTTTAGAGCTTTAACTAATTGATCTGTTACTGATTCTATATTTTGTTTTTTTATATAATCGGGGAGTTTTTCAAAATATATAGTATGCTTATTTGGAGCAATTACAAAAAGATATTGTATCCCTTTTTGCTTAAGCCACTTTTGCAAAGTTGTAATATAATCAATAAATGCGTCTAGCTGTTCTGGAGTATATCTACTTACATGCATTGCATCACCGATTGGATCTGAAAAGCGCTTATATCCGGGGGTAACCTGTCCTAGAAACAACCACCCATCTTTACCTTTTGTAACATCTTTTGAGAATGCATCTTTATCCAAAGATCTTTGTAATTTATAATATTGCTTTGTCATTAAATCTCGAAAACCAAAGTGATCAGAATAATATGCATCCAATTTCTGAGGATAGCTGTTAATCTCCTTTAGGTCAGACGGCAGTAAGGGTAAAATTGCTAGCGCCCGCTTTTCAACAGGAGAGACCTTTTTATCTGGCTCAACTAGGCCAATAATAAAAGGAGTATAAATTAATGTAAAAAAAATAACTATTAACGAAATATTTCTCACATGATACACCTTAGCATTACTCACTAAAGTACTAATATTTGTAGCGTCGGCGAATGAGTTTGCTCTAGAAAATGCTGAATCAGAGTTAGTAGATATATTATTTTCTGTTTTTTTCATTATATAAAAGTTTTAGAATCGGAAATAGATAAACGGGTTATAGGTAGAAGCGGCGATTTTCAACATAGCAAGTAGCAAGAGGAATGTAATCAAAATAACTTTGGAACCTGCCATAGAAAATTGAGTATAACCAGATTTTTCACTTGTACCCTGGAACACTTTTTGTGCCAACCATGGGAAAATGGGAGTTGCCAAAATGCAACCTATGACAAAAACATAAATTGCCTCATTGGATATGAGGCTTGTCAACTGAGCAGTAGGAAACTGAAATTTATAGGGATTAAACATAGAAGATAGATAGTCAATAGCAAGTCCCAAGTTTTCAGCTTTAAAGAAAACCCATGAAATTAGAACTACAAACAATAAGTAAAAATGTTGTAATGGCTTCCAAAGTCTTGATACGACTTTGGAAAAACCAGCGTGTTCACACGCAAGAAAGACGCCGTGAAATAATCCCCAAACTAAAAAATTCCAACTGGCACCATGCCAGATTCCAGTAAGAACAAAGACTGTAAAAAGGTTGACATAGACACGAACGGGACCGACACGACTGCCACCCAGTGGAATATAAACATAATCACGAAACCAAGTCGACAATGAAATGTGCCAGCGACGCCAGAATTCCCTGACCGATGTGGAAATATAAGGATAATTAAAATTTTCCAGAAACTCAAACCCGAACATTTTCCCAAGACCGATAGCCATATCAGAGTAACCGGAGAAATCGAAGTAGATCTGAAGTGCATAAGCTATAATTCCAATCCATGCTATAGGTGAAGTCAACTCACTGTTTTTTAACGCAAATACTACATCTGTCACCTGTCCCATTGGATTTGCAATCAACATTTTCTTAGCCAACCCAAAGATAAAACGTTCAATCCCCTCCGCAAACTTTGCGGTAGAGTGAAAACGTTCTTTAAATTGATTGACAATATCATGATATCGAACAATAGGACCGGCAATCAACTGTGGAAATAGAGTCACAAAAAGTGCTAGATCAAAGATATTTTTCTGCGGTGGTACTTCCTTGCGATAGACATCAACTACATAGGAAAGAGCCTGAAATGTAAAAAATGAAATCCCAAGCGGAAGGTGTACAGGTGCAAGGTCGACAGAGCCGATATCTATCAGTTCAAGAAGTTTATTGATATTATCGACAATAAAATTAGCATACTTAAACGAAACAAGCAAGCATAGATTCAGCGTCACTCCAATAATTAGAAACAGTTGTGCACGCTTAGGAAAGTGATCCAGATTAAAGCCGACAAGCAGTCCAGTGAGGTAGTTGAGCATAATTGAAACCAACATCACTGCGACATAAAAAACTTCGCCACAAGCATAAAAAAGCAGACTGATGGAAAGCAGTATAAAATTACGCATACGCTTCGGTGCAATATAATAAAGAAAAAGCACCAGCGGTAAAAACGCAAATAAAAATATTGGAGAACTAAAAAGCATGTGACCTCAAAATTAAGTAGGCTGGGAACGCAATCTCTGCTTCTCTGCCTGTTTATCTAAATAATTTATATAAAAATTATTCTTTATTTTGAATTTGATAAAACCAAATAGTTTTAACTCAATCTTACGACGCATCAGAGTAGCTGAGAATATTTTATAATCAAATAATTTAACTCTTTTTTTGCCACAAACAACTTGCCATAGCTTACCATAACCGTGTTCTTGTGCGTATTTTTCTTCCAATTGCAATGTTTTTAAACCTAATTTAGCCATCCTCTCTGTATTTTTGATTGTGTTTGTATCATGCCATCTGTAACTCATAAAAATTTCATCTAAATATTTTAATAAATTATATTCTGATTCTAAATTATATATCTTTCTTTCATTATATTTTGCAAAAACAGAAACAATAGCTATTGTTAAAGTTAATGAAGTAAATAAAAAAAACGATACTATAAAAATATCTTTAAATCCTATTTTTTTAATTATTTTCACTATAAAGTTTTGTTAAAAAGTAATAAAATTAGTCTTTAAAATTATATTGAGAGCTTCTTGCCATTCGCACAATGTGAATTTTTGCACCCTAAAAAGCAAATGACGTGCAAGAAAATCTTAGGTTTCTTTTTTTGTTTTTCAGTTCGTTAATAAGTTAATTTGAAACTCTTTAATTGTCCTTAAATATTCAACTTCTTTTACTGTCAAACCTGTTAGTCTAATAATTCTTTGATTTGAAAAATTGTCTTGTATCATTGAAAAAGCAACTTTTTTTATTCCTTTTAATTCGCC
>JAYEIY010000313.1:0-5046 GCA_034660375.1 Verrucomicrobiota bacterium | reverse complement strand
AGGGGCTTCCTGAATCATCAGGATATGGATAATGAGAGTCGTAGAGCTTTCTTATTTCTGTGTATCCATATTCACTTAATCCTGTGTCATCTTGTGTGTCATCCCATTCCTCTTCAAGAATTTCCCAGTCATCCTTGTCAAAGGAACTTTGAGACGCCCCTTCATTTGATGCTACAAAAAGGGCTTTTGTCAACCAGCCTGAGCCCTGCGGAGACTTTTCATAGTTAATTATTTTTGTAAGTTGATTGGCTACTTCTTCATTGTTTTGTGCAGAAATCCTGGATATAAGAAAGTCGTGGTAATAGTCTGTTCCTGAAACTCGTGTATAAAGCGTGTCAGAAGGGTTGTCTGTCGAGTCTATTACCGGAATATCCTCGTAATCTCCAATAAAGATGACAAAGGCTATGTTTTCAGTATCGTACTTGTTTTGCAGATATGCTTCTAAGGCTGTAGAACCGCTTCCTCCGGTGTCGGTTGGATACAAAACTTTTTCTACTGTAAGACCTCGTTCCCTTTTCCATTCTATGAACTCATCGATTGAAGAATCCGCAAAATTTACATTATCGGGGACAATGACAAGTAATTTGTTATTTTCCGGTAGTGGTGTGGCACTTCCTCTTTCTCCGCCTCTTCCACCTGTTTCGTCCGTATCTTCTTGTCCTCTGGTCGCCTGTTCATAGTTTGCAAAATAGATTTTTGCGGACTCCGCAAATTCGCCTGTAGGGATTTTGGTAAGGAGTGGTTTTTCATCAGTTGCATGAGTAGTATTTACAGTTATTATAAGGTTTTTATATATTTTAAGGATTTTTTTTTGCGGATAATATTGGAATGGTTGGACTATAATTCCTACCGCTTGAATTGATCTTATTTTGTAGTTTTTTGTTACTCTTACAGACTTTTCGGGGTAGGGCAGGGGATTATCATATATGTTAGAAAATGTCGGAGTTGTTTTGGGTTGTGTTCTTGATATAAAACCAGCGGATGGAATGGGTTGTTTTATTGGTATTTCATCAAAAGATGTATCTGAGTAACTTACTGAGACTTCTGAGTTTTCAGGGATAATAATATTGGTCCTATAGACGGGTAGGGCAGGTTTATTTTTTGCTTTAAGGACTCCGTTTTTTGCAGCTTTGATAATGCTGACTTTTCTCTCGGAAAAAGTAGTTTCCTCTATCGAAAATTCAGGTAGAGAAAATGCCATGACGGTTTTATTTTGGTCGGAATACAGGATTTTTATAGGCTCTAATGATTTTTCTTCTGTTTTTGTATCTTTTTTTTCTTGAGAGTTTTTAGTAAATGCAGTCTTTTGCTGATCTTCTTTTTTTATGGCACTATGAGAAGTTTTTCTAAGGGTTGCATTAGAGATTTTTTTGCTTTGAAATGTAGATCTTTTTGCTTTTATATTAGATAGATCCCTTTTGACTTCCGATCTGTTGACAAGAAGAAAAGCTGAACTAACTATCAATATTATTGATAAAAGGATGTATGTTTTTTTTTGCATATATTATGTTCTTATACCTTTAATACTTAAGATAACATATAATTTTAAAATTTCAAGGTTAGTTCTTGTAAGATTGCTAAAAAAAATTATTTTATGGGTTTGTGAAGAAAATACTACTATCCTAAACTGGATAAAGCATAAGAAATCAACAGAATAATTAAGTGAAAGAAAAGTGAGTTTCCAAACGGTATTTGAGAATGCCAGTATTTCTCGGTTCGCAATTTGAAAATCTACAGACAAAGTACAAAAAGTTTTAGGACTAAGTGAAAAAGGCTTTTCGTGCAATGTCTAATTAGGGAATGTTGTTGGCATAAAACTTGCTACACTTAAAAAGGATGTTTGTGCTTTTTGGAATAGAATTAAGGAATATAAATACTATTGTGATTTTAATTTTATGAAAATTTATAAAGGTAGAGAGTTTTAATTTATGCCATCTATGATTACAAAAGAAACCAGTATTCTTGGGGTAGTTAGAAAGTTGGGGTCTATATTTGGAACATCTAAGAAAAAAAGTAAAAAGACTGAGCTTACAAAACATCCTATTGAATATTATATGCAGGGTTTTGCATTTTGTCCAGATTGTGGTGCTCTTATTGCTTTAAATGAACTGACTCCTCTCGAAATGTTTCATTGTCCACTGTGTAATAAAATGAGTTTTGCCCCCAAAAAAGTCGGAAATTTTTGGTTGTTTGAACCCATTGGTGGCGGTGGAATGGGAGCTGTTTACAAGGCATATCATCAAAAATATCAGGATGATCTTTTTGCTGTAAAGATTCTTCCTCGAAATCAATTAAGAAATACCATTGCGATAGAAGCCTTGTTGGCAGAGGCGGAGATTGCGAGAGATCTGGATGTTTTTCCTTATATTGCATGTCTCGTTTCAAGTGGTCGTAAAGACAAAGAATATTATTTTGCAATGGAGTTTATTAAAGGCAAACGTCTTGACTATAAGATAGAAGAACTCGGAAAGATTCCCCAGCTGGATGCAATTCTTTATCTTCTACAAATCTTAGCTGCTGATGCACACATATACAAATGTGGTTATCTATATCGTGATTTGAAACCGCAGAACATAATAATTGACAAGACAGGTAACGCAATTCTTTTTGATTATGGTATTTGTATGAAAAAAGAGGAGGCACGCAGATATGGCGGAGATCTGGTTCAGGGTTCTCCTTATTATCTTCCTCCTGAACGAATGGAGGGTGCCGGAGAAGATATGTACAGTGAAATTTACAGTATGGGTCATTTAATGTTTCATATGCTTACTGGTCATACATATTTTGAGGGAAAAACTATTCAGGGATTAGCCAAAAAACATGTATTTCACATGAAATTAGAGTATGATAGAAAAGAATTCAAAGACATAGATCCTGAACTTATTGAGGTTTTAAAAGATATGATGCATCGTAACCCAGCCTCAAGACCACAATCTTTCGTAGAGTTGGAAACCTCTCTCTTTAACATATATGAACGCCTTGAAAAAAGACAGAAACTCCTATCTAAAGTTTCTGCATAAAATGTAGGGAATTACCGGAACTTTGACAACAAATGTGAAATTGCCAAACGATTTTGGTCTTGCCAGAAAGGTTGCACATGGTTTCGGATGGATAAAACTTGTTCAAGAATAAAAAGGGAAATTGGGAAATGGAGAATTTTACTGAAGTATTTAGAAATGGTATTAGTGAGAGTCAGTTAAATGAGTTTATTACTGCAGTTGTTGATATTGTAGATGATGATACAATGAACGATGTTTTATCAATTTTAGATAATGGTATTAGAAAAGTATATAGAGATGCTTCAAACCCTGCTAAAAATAAATCACTCTTGTTTCAGAACAAATTTGAGAATAAATTTGAAGCATTATTGTTGGATATAGGCGATTTTATGCTTGAATTGGGAGACGAGCAGGGTAATTACTTTGGCTCTGAACATCATTGGGAGTGTCCAGAATTTAATGAGTATGAATTCTCAGATGATATTGAAGAGGTTTTTAAGAAAATGCTACCTCTTCTTGATGATGCCTATAAATACGAAACAATAGAAGAGAATTATTTTATTTCTTTAATTTATGATATTGAAGATGGTATATCTTCTTATCCTGATTGGAGCGGTGCTGAATATAATGAATGGTGTATCGAAAAAAATGGAGCGGAAGTAATTTTGAAATGGTTGTGGCTAAATAAAAAATCTGTTGGTACTTTTATTGTAGAAGCTTTTAACACAATCAAGGGAAAGAATATAACAAATAGCTTTGAACCATCTTTTATACAAAACTTAACAGATCATGATAAAGAAAAACTTTACCTAGAAATAAAAAAACATAGCAAAGACAAAGAATGGAAAGATGCTTTGGATGATACATCGCATTTTTTGCATAATATCTTTCATTTTGTAACACAAATAGGAAATCCAGATGGCTTTATAGAAGAATCAATCGAAAATATTACTCAAAAATGGCATTATGGAATACCTGTCTATGAATATTATTTTGAACAGAATGATTATCAGAATGCTGAAAAATATATTCAGCAAACCTTTAAAGAATTTTAAAGGCAATCAGCATATTCTACAATCAATTTAAATGTAGAAAATTCTATTTTATCTCTGCATCAAGAAAAAAAAGATGAACGAATTGATGAAATGTTTGAAACGTGGTTGCTCGTTTTGAAAAAATTAAATGATGAGAAAAAATACAAATTAATAACAGTTCAATCTCAGGCATATTTAACGCCCTTAGATTATGATAAATTACTTACAACAATTATTGAAAATAAAACTGAATTTTACAATAATTATATAAATGAATTGAAATCAGTCTTTATTAGGAACACTCTTTCATATAATTCTTCGTCTGCAACAATTGATTGTTGGCTCGGCAATCTTATTGATTTTGCCATTGATAAAAATAAAAAGAATTTTATAGAAAAACTGAAACTATGGTTGTCTTCATCCTTTAAAGAACCTAAAAATTGTTATAGTCATGGTTTAGACTATGGATTGTTGATGATTTTAACAAATGATTTACTCCAACATTTAGGTTCTTTTATAGATAATCCTACATTCTACAAACAAGTTAGCAATGTACCGAAAAGTGCATTGGCAGATATGGATGACACTCTTTCTCAACCAAATGTATTTAGACAAAAATATCTAAAAGAACTCTATGTTGATGAATTAGAAGATGATATCTTGACTGCATGGAAAAATAATGTAAAGAAATTTATACCTTCGCCTAAAGATGTTCATAGTGCCAATTATGCCAGTCACGCAAAATGGCTCGCAATTGCAAAAGAGATAAATAAAAAAGTCTATACAAAAGTCTTAACAGATTGGAAAATAAATCATTTCAGAAGAATCAATCTCTGGAGAGAACTAAAACAATATGGGATTGTGAAGAAATAAAACGATATGATATACAGAGCTCCAAGTTATCGAGCAACTCAGATTCCCTTTTTTTATCCAGGATATTATTCCACCTCATCTAAGGTCAATTCTTAAAAAAGAATCTCCGTTTTATCCCCACCGGGGATATTCACCGTAGC
>JAYEIY010000312.1:0-5080 GCA_034660375.1 Verrucomicrobiota bacterium | reverse complement strand
ACCAATGATGGGGATTTTGCAAATAATATAGGACACCCTTCAAAAGGAGTTGTGAAAACCTATAAAGTTTCGGTAAGAGGGGAGTTAACTCGGACAGTCATAAAAAAGATTCAGTTTGGCATTTTTTCCGATGGAGAAAAGCTAACAGTAAAAGATATTAAAATCAGCAGAAATACAAAGACGGGTGGGACTCTTGCTTTTAAGCTTGTTGAGGGGAGAAAGCGTGAAATTCGGCGGATTTGTGCTGCTGTGGGGTTACATGTTATAAGGTTGCGCAGAACAAAGATGGGAAGTTTAACTTTGTCAGGTTTAAGACCTGGAAAATGGAAGTTTTTGACCGACAGTGATATGCGTAAAATAGAGAAATAACAAGAAATAGGAGGAATTAGGTGAATAAAGTTAAATCCATATCAGGTATGATTGTTGACATTATAAAGAAAGAGATTTATGCTGGGACTCTTTACATTAAAAATGGAATTATAGATAAGATAACACGTGAAGATGGTGATAATAGCAAAAAAAAATCTAATTACATAATCCCCGGTTTTGTAGATTCGCATATTCATGTGGAAAGTTCTATGCTTGTTCCATCAGAATTTGCAGTTTTGGCTGTTCCTCATGGGACTGTAGGAGTGATTGCTGACCCGCATGAAATTGCTAATGTTCTTGGAGTCGATGGGGTTGAATATATGATTGAGGATGGAGAAAAAGTCCCCCTTAAATTTTATTTTGGTGCTCCTTCTTGTGTGCCGGCAACTCCATTTGAAACCTCAGGAGCATCTGTCTCTGTCGATGATATTCAGAAACTTTTAAAAAGGGATGAAATTCACTTTTTGAGTGAAATGATGAATTTTCCTGGAGTTATTAATGAAGATCCGGTTGTTATGGAAAAAATAAAATCTGCATTGGATTCAGGAAAGGTTGTTGACGGTCATTCGCCGGGGATTATGGGAGATGAACTAAAAAAATATGCCGGAGCGGGGATTTCTACAGATCATGAATGTTTTTCCATTGAAGAAGCTGAGCAGAAGATTAAAAATAATGTATTTGTACAGATTCGCGAGGGATCTGCAGCGAGAAATTTTGATGATTTGGTTGAATTGCTTCGAACTTATCCGGATAAATGTATGTTTTGCAGTGATGATAAACACCCCGACGACTTGCTGAAAGGACATATAAATTTATTGGTAAAAAAAGCTCTAAAAAAGGAAATGGACTTATTTAATGTCCTTCGTGCTGCATCTTTGAATCCAATCAAACACTATAAAATGGATGTAGGGTTGCTTCAGGAAGGGGATTCTGCAGATTTTCTGGAAGTAGACAATTTGACAGATTTAAATATCAAAAAGACTGTTATTAATGGCATGATTGTAGCAGAAAGCGGGAAAACGGCATTTAAAACTGTTGACACCCGTTGTATAAACATATTTAATTGCAAGAAAAAGAAAGTTTCGGATTTTGCGATAAAGCTTTCGGGAAATGCAAAGATAGATATAATAAAGGCATTTGATGGACAGTTAATTACTGATAGACTAATAGAGAAAGCAACTATTGTTGAGGGATATGCCATCTCAGATATAAAAAGGGATATTTTAAAAATCGCAAATATTAATAGATATAAAAACACTCTTCCAGCTTTGGCATTTATTAATGGATTTGGTTTGAAAAGTGGTGCTATTGCTTCTTCTGTAGGACATGATTCTCACAATATTCTTGCTGTAGGAACAAATGACGAAGATTTGTGCAGAGCTGTAAATCTGATTATAGAAAGCAAAGGAGGAGTCTGTGTAGTACAGGGAAAGACAGAAAAACTCCTCCCATTGCCGGTAGCAGGAATAATGACGAATGCAGACGGCAAACAGACTGCAGAGAAATACTCTTTTATTGATGATTTTGCAAAAGAACTCGGGACTTCTTTGAGAGCCCCATTTATGACACTTTCTTTTATGGCATTGCTTGTTATACCAAAAATAAAATTAAGTGACAAAGGACTCTTTGATGGAGAATCTTTTAGGATAATGAAAGATGGATAATGGAAAAATAAGGTTGTATAAGACAGAAAAGAATAAAGAATAAACAAAAAAAAGAATATAACTCATTTGCAATATTATTTTTTTAAAATAATATAATGCCCGCAAGACGAAAAGCCTTTCTATTGTGGCGGGGTAGCTCAGCAGGTAGAGCAGAGGACTGAAAATCCTTGTGTCGGCAGTTCGATTCTGCCTCCTGCCACCATTTTTTTTCTATTAGGAATTTATCTCTTTCCGTTTTATTTGGTTCTGAATTTTTTAGTTTATGTTCTTAGTCTAAATCCCATATTTCGCATAAGTCGGTATCTCCAACTTAAATCTCCTTTTCTTTTTATATTTTAATTTTATTGGATTGTGAAATGTCCCGACTTGCTTACCCAAAAAATGCGATTTAATCTAAAAAACTTTACTTTAGAGTTAAAATTGGGGTAACTTAGATCTGCTTGTAATAAAATGATTTTGTGCTAAAATAAGTTAAAAATTACATATTGAGGACTGTTTTTATGGAGAAGATTGAAAAAATAGAGGTTCCGGAAAGTTTGAGTGGAGAGCGTATAGACAAAGTTTTAGTTGAATTACTCTCCGGCTATTCCAGATCATTTTTGCAAAGATGCATAAGAGACAATAGAATTAAGATTAACGGCAATACATGTGAACCAAAAGCATCTGTTTTTGAGGGAAATAAAATAGAAATAATTTGGGCTGAAGAAAAAATATTGCGGGTGCAGCAAGAGATTGATCTTGATATTATTTACGAAGATAAGAGTATTATGGTCATATCAAAACCTCCTGGGATGGTTGTACATCCCGCTCCCGGAAACTGGGACGGAACTCTTGTAAATGCACTTCTTGGACATGATCAGGCATCTTTCAACAAAATGAGCGAAGATACGGTCCGTCCCGGTATTGTGCATCGCCTCGACAAAGATACATCTGGATTGATTGTCGTAGGTAAAACATCCTCTGCAACTCATAAACTGACCGATTCTTTCAAGAAAAAAGAGATACAAAAACTATATTTGACCCTAGTACTTGGGAAATTTAATCGGTCATCTGGGACATTACACTCAATGATAAAGCGTTCGAGTCATCACAGACAGAAAATGGCTGTCAGTAAGGATAAAAATAAAGGAAAGGAAGCAATAACAAACTATAATGTTATTACATCAAATGATGTTGTTTCTTTGGTAAAAGTTGGACTGGACACAGGACGAACCCACCAAATTCGTGTCCATATGGCACACATAAAACATCCTGTTGTAGGTGATAATAAATATGGACATACTAAGTTTAACAAAAGATATAATATCCCGCGCCAAATGCTACACGCATGGAGACTCTCCCTGCCTCACCCAGACACAGGAGAAATTATGTCTTTTAAAGCACCACTCCCCGAAGATTTTATCGAAATCGCACAACAATTCGCAATAGAAATAAGATGAAATTAAAAAAAGAATTAGGTTTTATAGATTTGTTCTGTGTTGCTTCAGGGACAATGATTAGTTCAGGAATATTTATTTTGCCAGGCTTGGTCTATCTAGATATAGGTCCCTCTGCATTTGTGGCTTATATTCTTGGAAGTTTTTTGATTATTCCTGCAATGTTAACTAAGTGTGAACTTGCAACTGCCATGCCTAAAGCGGGGGGGACATATTTTTATATTGATCGTAGTATGGGAGCTGGGTTTGGGACTCTTGGTGGATTTACATCGTGGCTTGCTTTGTGTTTTAAAACAGCCTTTGCTCTTTTAGGAATAGGTGCCTTTGCAACTTATATTTCCCCTGATATTTCTCTTTTTCAAATTAAATTAATAGCTTCAGTCTTTTGTATTTTTTTTACGGTAATAAATTTGTTAAGCTCAAAACATGCGAGCAATCTTCAAACAATTTTTGTTTTTGGTTTATTAAGTATATTGGTTTTATTTATTGGAATGGGGATACAGGAAATTGATATTAATAATTTAGCTCCATTTTTAAGGGAAGGTAAGAATAATTATGATTTATTGGCTGCCGCTGGATTAGTTTTTATTAGTTATGGAGGTTTAACTAAAATTGCGAGTTTATCTGAAGAGGTTAAGAATCCTGCTCGGAATATTCCATTGAGTATGATTGCTTCATATTTAGTTGTTTCTACTTTATATGCTTTGGTTGTATTTGTTGCAGTGGGGGTTTTGGGAGATGGGCTTGTTAGTGAAGGAGTTGCCACTTTAACTCCCATTTCAGATTCAGCAGCCGTTTTTATGGGAGAATGGGGTAAATATTTATTAGCTACATCAGCAATTCTTGCTTTTATATCAACGGGTAATGCTGGGATTTTAACTGCGTCGCGTGTTCCAATGGCAATGAGTCGTGATAATTTACTTCCCAATATTTTTACTTATATACATCCTAAGTTTAAAACTCCATTTGTTGGAATTCTTTTTACTTCCGGTTTTATGTTAATTATTATTTTGTTTTTTGATTTAAAAGATTTGGTAAAAACAGCATCTACAATTATGATTATGCTTTTTGCCGTTGAAAATATTGCCTTAATTATTATGCGTGAAAGTTCTTTGCCAAATTATCGGCCTAAATTTAAATCACCATTTTATCCATGGACACAAATAGCTGGGATATTAATATATATATTGGTTATTATTGATATGGGTGTGCTTCCATTAACTATTACAGGTTTGCTTCTTGCGTTGGGATTGCTCTGGTATTGGATATATGGACGAATTCATTCAAACAGAGCGTCAGCTCTGGTTCACCTTGTTAATAATATTATGGCAAAAGAAATTCGCACCAAAACATTAAACTCTGAATTAAAAGATATTCTGCTTGAGAGAGATGAGATAATTGAAGATCGTTTTGACAAAATAATAAAGGATGCAATAATTCTTGATCTTAAAGAAGCTACGGAGATGGAAGCAACCTTCAAAATTATAGCAGACGCCATGTCTCCAAGATTGAACTTATCCAGTGCTGAAATCTTCGAACTTCTTATAAAGAGAGAAAGAGAGACATCAACTATTATTAGCCCTGGATTAGCAATCCCACACTTAATCTTAC
>JAYEIY010000311.1:0-5083 GCA_034660375.1 Verrucomicrobiota bacterium | reverse complement strand
TGGATAAACCAGAACAATAAATTGACAGAATAATTAAGTGACAGAATAATTAACTACTTTTAATCAAAAGAATTAGAAAAAATAATTCTGTCGAAAGAAAGAGTAAAAGTTGGATTTCAAAAAAAACTTTTATCTCCTTGATATACAAAGAGATAATTTGATGCTTAAAAAAGTCTTGCCATAAAAAACACGAATATTGCTGCTAACGGACTAAATAACGCAGTTGGATAAAACTTTTTCGTAGACAAGGCAGTGAGCCGAGCAGTATAAATAATACTGCGAGGCGAAACTAACGCAGTGTACGGACAAGTTTTGCCAACCCATAGGGTAAAAATGTCGTTGAAAATAATTTTGCATTTAACCCAAAGGGTGAACACCTAAAACCACATAACTCTCTTGGAATAAAAGAAATACAGCTCTAAATATATTTTTACTGCGTTTTCTAGGTTTAAGCATTCATTTAGTCTTGTTTCTAATCGCATCATTATATCCTTATTTTATTTTTTGGTTAAATCTAATAAGATAATATAATTATGTACTTTAGCTATTCATTCTTATTTCAGAAAAGCTTGTTTTTTGGGAAAAAGAATTTAAATTTTATTAACAGCAGGTTCTTATATTTGATAAATGTAAGGTTCTCATGTACTTGACCCACAAATATTGGAGAAGATGCAAAAAATATGAATTTAAAAAATATCAAAACTTCACAAAAAAACGTCCCAATCCTACCTTATGCAAACTGTATAGCAAAAATGACAGATGAAGGAAAAACAGGAATTTCAGTTGAACAGCATTGTATAAATGTCGCAAATGTCGCAACTAAACTCGCAGAACTTTTCCCCAAAATAAAATATGGCCCCCAACTCGCAGCTCTACATGATGTAGGAAAAATTTCTCCAGGATTCCAAAAAAAATATTTCAACAATTATTTGAAAGAAAAATGTCCAGAATTGGCAAAAATATCTTCAAGTAATTTTTGTGAAAATCATGCTGAAATAAGCGAAGCCACTGTCAGAGAATTTCTCAAGGAGTTTCTTGATGAATCGTCTTCCGGAGAAATTGTCGGAATACATCATGGAATGAGAAAATTACCTCAAGCCAATAACACTGGGGTTTACGGTGGAAAAGACTGGGCAGAAGAAAGATTAAGATTTATTCAGTCATTCACAGAAAAATATGGGCAATTACCTGAAAGGAATGATTTGCCCCCGGAACAAAAGGCGGTTCTTGCCGGCTTTGTCACAGTCTCTGACTGGCTGGGATCTGATGGGGATTTTTTCCCGGCGGATCGATTTGATGAAAAAGTTTGCAGTAAAAGTGCAGTAAAAGCTCTTGCATCCTGCGGATTTCGCAATGTTACATTTAATTCAAAATTATCTTTTGAGGAAGTTTTCGGTTTTTCGCCGCGGAATTCGCAGAAGGCTTTTTTTGAAACAGTAAATCAGCCTGGAGTTTATATTCTTGAAGCGGAAACCGGTTCCGGTAAAACAGAAGCCGCCCTATATGCTGCATACAAGATGCTCGCAAAGGGGGGCAACAGAGGGTTATATTTTGCTTTGCCGACACGATTGACCAGTGACAGAATTCACGAGCGAGTCCAGGATTTTGCGGATAAAATCTGCGAAATTCGCACTCCTGTAATGCTTTCATACGGTTCAGCATGGCTCAATGATGAAGTTATGAAGATTATCAAATCAGGCGGAGAGGAGTTTTCTGGGGGAGGGAGTTGGTTCAATCCTGCAAAAAGAACTTTACTTGCACCTTTTGGAGTCGGAACTGTTGATCAGGCTTTAATGTCTGTTATGAATGTGAAACATTATACAGTAAGAGCCTTCGGTCTTGCCGGAAAGGTCGTAATCCTTGACGAAGTGCATTCGTATGATATGTACACTGGGACAATTCTAGATAAATTGATTGAAGCTTTAAGAAAGATGGGATGTACAGTAATTATTTTATCGGCAACTTTAACGAAAAAACGTAAAAAATCTTTATTGAGCGATGATTTACCGGAAAATAATGGATATCCTCTTATTACATCTTGTTACAATGATATTATACGAGCTGAAACAACAAACTCTGTCACTGAAAAAAAGATAAAGATCCAATTCAATTATACTTCAAGTACTGAAAAAATTGCGGAGTTAGCAATTTCCAAAGCAGAAAAAGGGGAATGTGTTTTGTGGATTAAAAATACTGTGATGAGTGCACAAAATGTCTATAAAAAAATAGAATCAATGAAAATAGAAAATGCTTTTGAAGTCGGGTTGCTACATTCTAGGTTTACTGTTGAAAGACGGAAAATGATTGAAGAAGAGTGGATCGAAAAACTGGAAACTGATTCGAAAAACCAGCCCAAAGGCTGTATCCTCGTTGCTACCCAAGTTGTAGAACAAAGTGTGGATATTGATGCAGATTTTCTCATAACAGAACTCGCTCCAATCGATATGCTTATTCAGCGCTTCGGACGTTTATGGCGCCATGATAGATGCTCTCGTCTCGCTGAAGAACCTTCAGTATTCATAACTACGGGACAAATTGGAGATGCTAACTCAAAAGAAGCTTTAATTGAAACAATAGGTAAAAATAATTCTATGATTTATGCTACATATATTTTGTGGAAAACCTGGAATGTTCTAAAAAACAGAGAAAGAATAAGCATACCTGGAGAATTAAGAGAAATACTTGAAGCGACTTACCGACATGACAAAAATATCCCTTACTTTGTGAATGAATTGTTTGTTGAAATGCAAACAAGAAGGAATAAGCTCCGACAAGAAGCAAGAGGTCCACTTACAGGAGTTACGATGCCAACTCTCAATGATGATGAAAACCGTCCGCCAACCCGATATAGTGATCTGCCTACAGTGGATTGCCTGCTCATCAAGGACATTGACTCCATAGGCAATGAAGCAAATCTTACTATGCTGAATGATGAACTGTTGAAAGTAAATGAAAATGATAAAAATCTTTATATTAGCAAGCAACTTCACAGAAATATCGTTTCTATTGCAAGATACAATTTCAAAAATATGGATTTAAAGGTTCCACGATATCTACGGAAACATTTTTACGGTGAATTGGCATTGCTTATTGTTAAATCAGATGGTAGTTTAACTTTAGATGGCTCTCCAACACAACTTTTTTATCAAAAAAATTGGGGAATTTACAGAGAAAAAGATTTTCAGAAAGATGAAATAATTGATAATAACAATTTTAATACAGGAGAATGGGATTATGAATCTTGTGAATGGTGATTGGATTCCGGTAATATTTGAAGATGGCAAAACTCAGCTTGTTAGCTTGGGAACTCTTTACGAACAAGCCGATAAAATCAGTGATCTAGTATTAACCCCTCCTCAAAGAATTTCCATTATGCGACTTTTAATCTGTATAACACAAGCCGCCTTGGATGGACCCGAAAATGAAGCCGAATGGCTGAAATGCGAAAACCGCATTATTCCCGAATCTATCAACTATCTCAAATCAAGAATCAATAAATTCAACCTCTATGATGACAAACAGCCGTTTATGCAGGTGCTAAATTGTGAAAAACTATCTAATGCCAGTTGTGACAAGCTGGATTTTGGGTTAGCTGCAGGAAACAATCCCACTCTTTTCGATCACAAAGCAGCATCAGGGCAAAGAAAACAAAGTGATGCTTGGATTGCTGTGATGTTAATTTCATATCAAAATTTTCTCCTGGAGGTACAATTGGTGAAACAAAATGGAATAACATTCCAACAGGAAAAAACAGTGAACACGCCCCATGCGTAGAGGCATCTCCAATTCATACTTTAATAACTGGAAAAAATCTTCTGCAATCATTATGGCTCAATATGATTACAAAAAATGATATCAGTAGAATCCCAAATTCACATTGGGGGGTTCCTATATGGGATGTAGGTATCACTTCGAAGGAACAATGCATAAATGCGAATATAACAACTTCTTATTTAGGACGACTTGTTCCTTTATCAAGACTTATATTTCTTGAGAGCGAAACAACTTTAACTTTGGCAAATGGCCTGCCATATCCGAAATGTCCTGCAAGCAGGGAACCTTCTACAACAGTGATAAAAAAGGGAACGAGGCAAGCCGAAAAGCAAGGATATCTTTCTATTCAGCTTGATAAACATCCATGGCGTGATTTGAATTCTATTATGACATTATCACAAGATGCATTACAGGGTGGAGCAATAACTTTGAATCATATTAATTTCTTAAATTTAACAAAGCTTAATCAAGTTGATATTTGGACGGGAGGGTTAGTTGCGGACAAAGGGAAAATAATCGATACAGCCGAGTGGAATTTTTCATTACCAGTGGAACTTGTTGGTGGAACTATGCTGTTTAGATATTTCAAAGGCGTTAAATTAGCCTATTCAGGTGGCGATTCTCTTGGCGGAACCGTATCAAAATATCTTGAGATTTCCGGAAATGAGAATTTTCAAACTAATGAACAAGGGAGATTTTCAAAAACAGGCAGGAAAGCTTGGAAAACGAGAGAGGGAATATTATCCAAGGCTCGCACACACTATTGGCAGGTTCTTGACAATAGCTACCAAATTCTGATTGATACAGTTTGTGATGAAACAAAATCTCTTGACGAAGATTGGTATAAAAATATTTTTAGGGCAATGCATTCAGCTTTTCAATATGCTTGTCCGTGCGATACGCCTCGCCAAATTCAGGCGTATGCTCAGGCAAAATCATTTTTAAAGCTTAAAAAACTCGAAAATGATAGCGAAATTAAAAATGCAATGTAGAACAGAACTGTTCGTAATTAAACCCTGCATGAAAAGGTTTTTAAAAAGCAAAAGTCTTTTCATACAGGCTGTATAAGTTCAAAATCAGAGATTTTGAACTTTATTTGAGATGAATGCTGACTCGTGAATAATGATTTTAAGTGTTATTTGCTCAAAAAATAACAGCGAACAAAACAGACAGTGTGCGAAACAGAGCTCCAAGTTATCGAGCAACTCAGATTCCCTTTTTTTATCCAGGATATTATTCCACCTCATCTAAGGTCAATTCTTAAAAAAGAATATCCGTTTTATCCCCACCGGGGATATTCACCGTAGCC
>JAYEIY010000310.1:0-5117 GCA_034660375.1 Verrucomicrobiota bacterium | reverse complement strand
CTTTATTCAAAACTTAGATCTTAATTTAGAGGACTTTTTAAATGAAATATCACTTGAAAGTGCTGCTGATGAGATAAGTGAAATTTCGAGAATTCTATCCGGTGCGAAGGAAAAATGAAGAGCAAGACCATTAATACTATACTTCCGGGGAACCTGAAAAGCACCGTCATCAAAGAATACAATTTAGAACTGAAAAAAAAATTTTTTCTTTTTCGTATATTTCCTTAAAAACCTCTTCCTCTCAACAAATCAACATTCGACCTTGAAACGG
This sequence comes from Verrucomicrobiota bacterium, assembly GCA_034660375.1. Lineage (GTDB taxonomy): Bacteria > Verrucomicrobiota > Lentisphaeria > UBA2565 > JAYEIY01 > JAYEIY01. The sequence goes on along the minus strand of JAYEIY010000310.1, from coordinate 4,846 downwards.
GGACGACTGAATACGTACCGCACGGTCGAAGCCTTATAGAAGAGCCCTTTTTACAACTCTTCTGCAACCGCAAGAGCTTTCATCATACCTCTTGCTTTATTTTTTGTTTCTTCATATTCAAAGTCTGGTTTTGAGTCAGCCACGATACCGGCTCCCGCTTGCACGTATGCTACTTCATCTTTAAGCATAACTGTTCTAATAATTATGGATGAATCAAGGTTACCATCAAAAGAATAATAGGCTACAGCGCCTGCGTAAGGTCCTCTGCGGGTTTTCTCCAGTTCTGTAATAATCTGCATTGCCCTGATTTTAGGAGCCCCACTTACAGTTCCTGCCGGAAATGTTGCACTCATAATTGCATCGCTATCAAGATCTTCCCGTAATTCTCCCGTGACCTCAGAAACTATGTGCATAACATGACTATATCTTTCTATTACCATAAGCTCCGGAACGGTTACTGTTGATGATTTTGCAATTCGTCCTACATCATTTCTACCTAAATCAACAAGCATTATATGTTCTGCACATTCCTTTTTATCCGCAAGAAGTTCATCTGCTAATGCATCATCCTGCTCCTTATCCATGCCTCGTTTTCTTGTTCCTGCGATAGGTCGAACCGTAATTTTTCTTTCTTCGCATTTCGCATGTACTTCGGGAGATGCACCAACTAATGCAAAATCATTTAAATGCATACAAAACATGTATGGTGAAGGATTTATTATTCTAAGTGCACGATGAAGGTTTATAGGACTAATCTTTGTTGGAGTGGAAAAGCGTTGAGACAAGACAACCTGTATAACATCTCCATCATAAATATATTGCTTCGCCTTTTCAACCATCCTTTCAAACTCTGCAGATTTGATATTTGATTCAGGTTCTATTTCTTTAAGATTCAATGAAAGTGGTTTCAATGGAAAAATACCATTTCTTTTTTTTAGTCGCAAGAGGATTTTTTCAATATTTGCGATAGCATTTTCGTATGCTTCTTCGGGATCTATTCCATCTTCAAGGTGGGCATGACTTATAACCTGAAACTTATGATATGCACGATCAAAGGCAACAAGAGTATCTGCTATCATAAAAACAGCATCAGGAGTCTCAGGAGCATTTCCTTTTGCACATTTTACGGAAGGCTCTATCTCTTCAATAGTTTCAAAACCGGCATACCCAACAGCTCCTCCAGAAAAAGGAGCTATACCATCAATTGCAACAGGAGAAAACCTTGAAAGATAATTCTTTAATCTTTCAAATATATCTTTGCCATCTATTTCCTCTGTAGAACCTTTGCTTATAGCAACTGTTTTCCCCCCAGCTTTCTTTTCTATAACAACAAGTGGCTCAACGCCAACAAAGGAATAACGTCCAACATGCTCTCCCCCTTCAACACTTTCCAAGAGAAATGCATATTTTTCCGGAACGCCATTTTCATCATATGCGAGTTTATTAAATGCAGAAAGAGGAGTCTCTACGTCTCCAGGAAACTCACAATAAACTGGAATAAGATTTCCTTGTTTTGTGAACTCCGCAAATTCTTTTTTTGTGGGTTTAAACATATCTTTAATCTCTTTTTTATATTTTAATGTAGTAAAATAATTTGGAAATGAGAGTTTTCTAACCATTTATAGGAAAATACATAAGATTCCTACAAGAAGGCATTACTAGAAGAGAGAGTTACAATTTTAATTTAAGCAAAAATCCCAATCTTTATAGACTGGTTCCAATCCTCTGTTAATCAACATTTGCTTAATATCATCAACAGAGCGTTCATCACTGATTATGAATTGTTTTCCCTCTTTTTCAGAAGATGGCTGACTATATCCTCCCGGTTCTGTAGAGGATGCCGCACTAAGATGTGTAATTGCAAGTCCGCAAAGCCCATCCCGCAACTTTAAGGGTTCTCTTGTAGATAAAGAAATTCCCAAATCCGGAAAAGCTATTCTATACGCTAGAATTAACTGTACAATCTCTTTGTCGCTGACAACTACAGCCGGCTGGAAAGACGTTTTTGCGGGACACATTCTCGGCACACTTACGGCAAATTTGGTACGCCAGTATTTTTTCATAAGGTAATCCAAGTGAATTGCAGTAGAAAGTGAATCTTTTTTCCAGTCTTTGGAAAGCCCAAGCAAAACCCCAAGATTTATTCTTCTTATTCCAGCTTCAGCCGCTCTATCTGGAGTTTCCAAACGCCAATTGTAGTCTCTTTTTTTTCCCCTAGGATGTAATTCCCTGTAATGCTTTTCGTTATAAGTTTCCTGATATACTGTTACGCCTTCAACACCAGCTTCAAGAACTTTTTTATATTGTTCAACAGAAAATGGAGCTACTTCAATGCTTAAAGATGGAATTCGTGTGTGAAGTATTTTCGCAACTTCACAAATAAAATCCGCAGAACATTTTTCAGTGTGTTCTCCAGCTACTAGAAGAACATGGCGTAAGCCCCGTTCACAAAGAATATCGGCTTCCTTTTTTATTTCATTAAGAGAAAGGGTTGTCCGCGGAAAATTATTACTTTTGCGGAATCCGCAATAAACACAATCATTAAGGCATTCATTTGACAAATAAATGGGTGCATATAAGCCCATTATTTTTCCAAATCGTGCCTCTGTTATTTGTTTTGCACGTAGTGCCATGGGTTCAATAAAGCGTGAAGCGGAGTTGGAAAGAAGCTTTGCAAAGGTATTTATCCCTGGAGAACAGTTATGAATAAACTCCGGAGATATTTCATGCGCCGTTTTCAGTATAGGCAAAACAGTGTCCAAAGACTTCTGAAGATGTGATTTTATAGAAAATGCAAGCATTAAATAATTGTCCTTTATATTCTTTAGACATTGCACGAAAAGCCTTTTTCACTTTGTTCAAAGGCTTTTCGTACACTGTATGTTTCTGTTTGCAGTTGTTTTTTTAATAAATAACACTTAAAATCATATTGCTACTCAGGTTGTTTATGCTGTAGAGTGTTAGTTTTGAATTAATAGACCGATTTCCATAAAATAAACCCGAAACATTGATATTCAATGTCTCGGGTTCAGAAAATACATAAAGATTGTTAAGAATTATCTAGCGTAATACTCAACAACTTTTGTTACGTCAACATTAAGAGAAATCTCTTCTGCAAGAGGTTGCCTTGTAAGTGTTGCAATCAATTTTTCTTCGTCAACTTCCAGGTAAGGAGGAATCTCTTTATCTGTCTTTCTTGCCTGATCGGCAATTGCAGGAGATTTTTCATCTTTAATAGAAATCTTATCTCCAGGAGAAACCAAGTAACTACATCTATCAACAATTTTTCCGTTTACCAGAATATGTCTGTGGCTGACAACCTGTTTTGCAGAAAAAATGCTTGGAACAAGACCAGCATGATAAACAACAGAATCAAGACGGCATTCCAAATGAGACAATAAAATATCACCAACAACACCTTTTACTTTTTTAGCCTTTATATATGCATTTTTCATTTGTTTCTCTGAAATAGCATAATAACGTCTTAAAATTTGTTTTTCCTGCAAAAGCTCTCCGTACGTAGACTGCTTCCTTCTGCGTTTGTTTTTTCCCTGTGCTCCGGGGGAGTAGGGACGCTTATTACTGGGGCATTTTGCCATTCCCCAAAGACAGTAACCGAGACGACGACAATACTTATGTTTCGCTTGTGGCTTCATTGTAATTCCTGTTGTTAATGTTTTTTTGTTATTGCGAAATCCGAGAAAACCGACCCGACAGGGCAGAAAATACAAATTTCTTTTTATTGAGTTATTTTCAAAACGCTCCGTAAGATATAGAGAAATATTCTTTTTGCAATAACTTAAATTATAAATAAAATATTTTTTTATCAAATAATAGTTTGCAAAGACAGAATAAGGTTTTAATGTAGTTCCATGACGTGCAAATATTGCGGGGTGGAGCACTGGTAGCTTGTCAGGCTCATAACCTGAAGGTAGGAGGTTCGATTCCTCTCCCCGCTACCATTTCTATTTATCTCCTTTATTTTCAAAAAGTTATCTTGTTAAGCCTTTCATCTGTGTCAGAAATATGACAAAATAAGGAGAAAAAGCCTTAATATGTCTAAAGACACAAAATATCTATTCAATTCCAAAGGAATTTGCTTCCTTGATTATGTTCTTCCTGTAAAGATATAATCTTTTTTCAAAAAGAAGCATCTTCTCATAGCTTAAAGACAAGTAGCTTGAAACAAGCACAAATCTTCAGAGATAAATATCTCATCCCCGCTATTCAAGTCCAATCAGCTAACGAACTAATCGAAAATCTTCTAAAGTATGTTAATATAACTAAAGCTGTGGCAATCAAAGAAACTGAGATTGTCGATTTGAGAGACACCCTTCTTGCGTTACCTAAAAGTTGGCTAAAAAGAAAAACTAAAGGCGGTAACATCGACCTAACCGACTGCGACAAAAGAAAAACTTAATCCAAATACAGTATTAGCTAATATAAAAAAACATGAAACGCAAATAGATAGTAAGAAGAAGCTTTCCTGGTCAATTTTACAAAGTTTTTTCATACTTTCATAGAGGACTTCGGGACTACATAGATATTGCACGAAAAGTCTTTTTCGCTTCGCTGTTATGTAAAAGTAAACCCCAAAATTAGACTTTTTCCCTAATTTTTACTTTTTTTTCTTTACTTTTTTAAAAATTTGAGCAAAACGCACCTGTCCAACTTTGAAATATTTTTTTCAAATCGGTTTAGATTTTTTCTTTTTAGCCGAAACACAAAAGACTTTTTTAAAGAAAAAATGTTGTAACAAAAATATTATTTTGCCAATTACAAAAAATTAAAAATTTGGATTATGCTGTTATAAGCGGACAACTTTATAAAGGTGCCGCATTTCCTT
>JAYEIY010000309.1:0-5118 GCA_034660375.1 Verrucomicrobiota bacterium | reverse complement strand
ATTGAATTTACTGGTGATATTGTTTGTAGATTAGATAGTTAAGTTATACCAATGGAAGAGTTATTAATGGTTAGTTATTAATTATTAATGGGAGAACTGAGAACGACTTTTAACGGTTCTTTGCTGCTTTTACTACGTTGTACATCAGCATTGCGATTGTCATTGGTCCTACTCCACCGGGAACTGGAGTGATTGCAGCTGTCTTTGGTGCTACTTCGTCAAATGCAACATCTCCTACTAGTTTGTAACCTCGTTTTTTTTCTGGGGCATCGACTCTGTTTACTCCGACATCGATCACAACTGTATCTTCGGAAACCATATCAGCTTTTACAAATTCTGGCATTCCCATTGCTGCGATAAGAATATCAGCATTACGGGTTATGGATGGGATATTCTTTGTTCTTGAGTGTACAACAGTTACGGTTGCATTGGCAAATTCTGCTTTCTGCATAAGCATTACAGCTAGTGGTTTGCCCACAATATTGGAGCGTCCTATGATTACTACATTTTTACCCGAAGTTTTAATCTCATATCTTTTGAGGAGTTCTACTATTCCGTTTGGGGTACATGGGAAGAAACCATCCTGGTCGCCAATAAGAATTTTCCCTACGTTTTGGGGGTGGAAGCAATCCACATCTTTTTCAGGGAGTATATTTTCGATTACATTTCTTTCATTTAGATGTTTTGGGAGTGGCATTTGGACGAGTATTCCATGAATTTTGGGATCTTTATTAAGTTTATTGATTGTTTGGAGTAGTTGTTCTTGAGGAATATCTTTTTCGAGATGTATTTGACGTGAATAGATGCCGAGATCTTCGCATTTTTTATTTTTCATGCGTACGTAGACTTGTGATGCAGGGTCTCCTCCCACAAGTACTGTTGCCAATCCAGGTTGAATTCCAGTTTCTTTTTTTAAAGTGATTATTTCTTGTTTTAGTTCTTCACAAAGCTGAAGAGCCGTAGCTTTACCGTCAATAATTTGCTTTATCATTTTTTCCCGTATCTTTCTTTTGTTTTTTTGTGTAATTGCATTATTTTCTCAATAAAATCTAAAATAAAGCAAATGGTTGCAATTTCAAGTTGCTTAGTATTGATTATAGGAATTAAAATAAAAAAAACAGGGAAAATAAAATGACAAATAACTACATTCTTCGCCGCATTCGTTACACATTTGACTTTAATTACTCAAAGATGGTCGCGATCTTTGCCTTAGGCAATCGGATAGTTGCGAGAGAGGAAGTGGATGGTTGGTTAAAAAAAGAGGATAATTCTGCTTACAAGGAATGCACTGATATGCAATTGGCAATTTTTCTTAATGGTTTTATCTGCTATCATCGTGGCAGAAGAAAAGGGGAACAACCTAAACCGGAGGCACATCTAACTAACAATATTATTCTAGTGAAACTTAAGATTGCATTAAGCCTAAAAACTGAAGATATACTTGAAATCTTGAATTTATCTAACTGTTCTATAAGCGTACATGAATTAAGTGCTCTTTTTCGCAAGCCTGGTAATAGAAAATATCGTGAATGCAAAGATCAGATCCTGCGTAATTTCCTAAATGGAATGGAAATTAAATATCGCAAAAATTAAACAATTCTTTTTGTCTTTTATACGAAAGATAGGTTACTGTCTTTTCTGCCAAATCAAGAGGAATTTGTCCTTGTTCCACCATCTTGCCTATGACATCAGCCAGTACCCGTCGGAACATCTCTGTCCTGGAGCCATAGGAAAGTATTTTTCTTGAATCAGATACCATCCCCGCAAAATTCATGAGCACATCGACAGAGCAGATGTATTCTAGTTGACGTTTCATTCCTACGGGTGTGTCATTCAGCCACCAAACTGATCCAAGACTTACTTTTTCTCCAAATGCTCTAGATAATGTAGCTAGTGTTGCCTGATGATGAGGCTCAAGGCAGTATAAAATTATTTCTAGGGAATTGTCAACATTATTCAGTAAATCTTTTAAGGGGGTTACTATATCTGTTGTATGATTTGATATATCACCTCCGGCATCTGCGCCTATATTATTGGAAATAGAGTCTCTTACATCTCTCACAGCTCCGATATGTAGCTGAAATACCCAGCCTTTTTTCATGTCCATCTCAGCTAATTTATTAAGAATATATGAGCAGAATGCAATTTCTTGCTTTTTTGTTATTTTTTTATCTTTTATAGCGGTTTGAAATGCATCATTTGCTGTTTTTTCTGAGGTGTTATAGGCATAGGGTGTTTCTACACCATGATCGCTGGCATGGCAGCCGTGTTCAGCAAAGAAATCGTGTGTTTGCTGGAGAGCATCTACTAAGTCTTCAATCGAAAGAATATCAGAGTTTACTCTTTTTGCCAGTTTGTTTATATATTTTTTCCAATCTGGTTTAAATATATTCATTGCTTTATCAGGTCTGAATGTAGGGCGTATCATATTGGTCATTTCTGGAATATCGTTTAGTTTCTGGTGATATTCTAATGAATCTATTGGATCATCTGTCGTACACATTACATGAATATTCATTGCTTTCAGAAGGTTTCTCGGACGCATCTGGTTTTTTGCTAGTAGTTCTTTGGTTTTGTCCCATATTTGCTGCCCTGTTTCTGCATTGATTCTATCGTATATTGAGAATCTTCTTCTGAGGTCAAGATGTACCCATTCATAGACAGGATTCCCCACTGTTTCATCAAAAATATGTGAGAGTTCCATCCATTTTTCATAATTTGATGCATTGCCGGTGATATATTTTTCATCGACACCGCGTTTACGTAATACTTCCCAGACATAGTGATCTGTTGCACATTCTACGTGCCATATGTCATCATAGTTTTTATTTTCATATATTTCTTTTATATCTGCGTGATTATGTGCATCTATGATGGGTAAGTCTTTTATTTTATCGTATAGTTGCATTGCTGTAGTATTTGAAAGAAGATATTCTGAATTTAGAAAAGTCATTTTTTATATTTCCGTAGAGTTGATAGATCTTTTTGTAAAATAGATTGAAATTATTTAAATAATGGTTGTAAAAAGTGGATATATCCAAAGGAGATGAGATGATAGGCTATTTCTTATCTTTATTGAAAAAATCGTGAAAAATAGTTGATACAGGCGTATTGAGTAAGTTACGTTTAAGTCTTACAGTTTTTGATTTTACTACTTTTTTTGTAGTTGTTTCGGTAAATTTTCTTGTTTCATCGAAGAGAAATTTTTCTATATCTGTTTTTTCGGGAGCTTCGGTTGTAGTTGTAGATGTTTCTTTGCCACTGAGAAGAATAATAGTATCGCCAACTAAAAACTTTTCTCCTGAAAATATTTGCTTTTTTGCAGAGTGGATTTTTTTCTTATTAACTATTGTTCCGTTCAAACTATCCGTGTCTTCTATTATATAAGTGTCATCTTTTTTCGTAATTGTACAGTGTTGTCTGGAAGCATTGCGGTCAAGAATAATAAAATCCCGTCCATGTCCTCTGCCGAGGGTATGTTTCCCCTCTTCCAGAAAATATTCTTCACCTCTATTGTTTCCATTTAGACAGACAAGTTTTGCCATTTTATTCTCCCGATTGACATAAAAAAACTAAAAATAACAAATAAATTTAGTTGCAATTTTTAATTTGTCAAAAAAAATATGAATTATATTTTTTTATATAATTTTTCTAAGCGTTCTTTTTCTTTTGGAATACCAATTTTAATAGAATCAAGGTTTTCCTGTGGATATGGTTTTTTGTTTGCAATTTCTATGCAAAAGTCCATGCTTTCCAGTAAATTTTTCCGTATTTTAGTTAGTCTTTTTATTTCAGATTCAGTTCCGGAACAATTTTTTACTTCCTCTTCAAAATAATTTACATAGATTTGTACTTCCGCAAGAAACATGTGTGGTCTTTCTTTAGAAACTACAGAATCCATTTGTCCCTGAATGTGATGAGTCATTTCTTGAAGAGAAAACTCTCTGTTAAACCACTGAAGATTTGGTCCGGGACATATTGCTTGGGGAGCTTTTTTTGTTATTCCCAGTTTCATTCTTGTCCCATTTCCCAAGTGATGGCAGATGCAGGATTTTTGGAGAACTTTTTCTTTTAGAGAGTTCTTTTCGTCATTTGAAATAGGCATTTCTTCTATTTCAGCAAGTTTAAGTTTCTGATACTGTATGGATGCTGTGCATATTGGCTGTTTCGTAAATTCTGTATTTAACTTTAGAAATCCCTGTCTGCATGGTGAACCCGGTTTTCCTTTTTCAATTCTTAGACGTCTGTCTTTTTCTGATCCTGAACCGCGAATATTATTAAAAGGTACATTTAATGGGGAAGATGGACTTGTATATAGGTCTTCAGCTGATGAGTCCTTTAAAAGGTCAAATGTTTCTTGATCTAGAGAGGTTGTTTCGGGAACGAGCAGAAAAGGGGTTGCCCAACCAGTGCAATCCGCATCAAAATCTTCTGTTAGTCTTCTTAATTCTCCGTGAGTTCCTATACCACCCTGTACGGTTATCAGTGGGGCTGAATTTTCTGTTTCTTGGGGATACTCCCAGTTCATTTTTTCATAATACTTTTTAACAAAAGGACGGAACTTCTTTGCTAAAAGATGTTTGTTATTCTTAAATTCTTGAAGAATCTTTGGGAGCAGTATTCCATCTGACGGAAAGGCATGTCCACCGCAATTCAATCCAGATTCAATTCTGAATTCATGGACTTCCAATCCTTTCTTTGCTAAAAATCGTCCCTGAATCATTGCAGAACGAAAATCACTTACTTTCAGTATTATTTTTTTCTTTGTATTTCCTGTTGCATCTCTGTAAAAATCCTGAAATTTTTCCATATAGGAATAGAGTTTTTGATTAATCCCTGCAGAAAAAACAACTCCTGATTCCAACATGCTATTTGCATATCCACGCAGGGCTGCTTTTGCATCAGAGAATTCTTCTGCAAGAGAATTTCCCATTTTATCAAAATTAAGAACATCCAGTTTTACCATAATATTTACATCTATGGTACCTGGTTTCATCTGAGAGTTTATTTTGTTTTCCAAGCCATCTCTTTCAGCGGAAGGAGTCATGGAAAGTAATTTTTTGTAGAGATCTTTTAAATATGAAGTATCTGGAAGTAAATCAAAATATTTCTGTTTTT
>JAYEIY010000308.1:0-5125 GCA_034660375.1 Verrucomicrobiota bacterium | reverse complement strand
CTCCCATACCTCCCATACCTCCCAGCACCCCATACCTCCCACACCTCCCAGCACTAAAATAAAAAAAAACATCCAAACAATCATTGACAAATCAACTTATTTGGTTATTTTACCAAATAAACGAACAAAAAGAATTATAAATGAATAGAAAAGAAAAAAATATATACGAAACCAAGGCAAAAATACTAAAAGCTCTTGCTCATCCGACTAGATTATGGATGACTGAGCAACTTGTCAATGGAGAATTGTGTGTTTGTAAATTTGTAGCTGAGATCAATGCTGATTTTTCAACAATTTCAAAGCATCTGACAATTTTAAAAGAAGCTGGCATTGTCGAGAGTGAGAAGCGAGGAAAACAAGTTTTTTATAGTTTAAAGGTTCCCTGCGTTTTAAATTTTATGACATGTATCGAAGCAGTTATAAAATCACAAGCTAAAGTCCATGCGAGACTTATTCAACAAATTGAAGACTAAAAGCACAACTAAAGTAATAACACGAATATTAAAGTTAAGGAATTAAAATATTATGAATTGGAAATCTGAATGGAAAAAATTGATTGGCATTGCCGGAGTTTTTCTAGCATTTTTCTATCTCCCTATTGCTTCTGCGAGGTTTGACAATGCTATTATGGAGGCTCTTCATCTGGCAAAATGGTATGCCCGTGAACACGTTCTTTTATGTCTGATTCCTGCTTTTTTTATTGCCGGAGCAATTGCTGTTTTTATCAGTCAATCCTCTGTAATGAAATATCTCGGACCAAAAGCGAACAAAGTTCTTGCTTATGGGGTTGCATCAGTCTCCGGAACAATTCTCGCTGTTTGTTCCTGTACTGTACTTCCTCTATTTGCCGGCATTTACCGTATGGGAGCAGGTTTAGGACCGGCAACCGCATTTTTATATTCCGGTCCGGCAATTAACGTATTAGCAATTGTATTGACTGCAAGGGTACTGGGGTTAGAGCTTGGAATAGCACGAGCCCTAGGGGCAATTATATTTGCAATCGTCATAGGAATTCTTATGCATTTAATCTTCAGGAAGGAAGAAGAAGAAAAAGCTACTACTCAAGTAAAATTACCGGAAGAAGAGCAAAAAAGGTCTCTCTGTCAAAATGCATTATATTTTGTAGGAATGATTGGAATCCTTATTTTTGCAAATTGGGCTAAACCAAATGAAACAAGCGGTCTCTGGCTGACAATCTACAATTCAAAATGGATTCTAACATCCTTATTTGCTATTTCATTGGGAATTATGTTAGTAAAGTGGTTCGATATGTCCTGGTGGAAATTGGTTATTGTTGCTTTACCTACAACTGGTCTGGCTATTGCCTTCCCCGAACAACCTCTACTAGCTTTTGCAGTAGCAATCATCGGATTTTCGGCTTTTACTAGTACAGATAAAGGAGAAACCGGCGAATGGTTTGCTTCTTCATGGGAATTTGCAAAACAGATTATGCCACTGTTGCTTTTGGGGGTACTAATTGCCGGAGGATTACTCGGAAGAGTGGGACAGGAGGGATTGATACCATCGCAATGGATTTCTGAAGCGGTCGGAGAAAACTCACTCCAAGCAAACTTCTTTGCATCATTTGCGGGAGCATTCATGTATTTTGCAACACTGACAGAAGTTCCTATTCTTCAGGGGCTCATAGGCAATGGCATGGGAAAAGGTCCGGCACTTGCACTTTTATTAGCCGGTCCTGCTCTAAGCCTGCCAAATATGCTAGTTATTCGCAGTGTAATGGGGACAAAAAAAACATTAGTATTCATAAGTCTTGTAATTATAATGGCTACCATAAGCGGTATGCTTTTTGGAATATTCTTTGGATAACAATTAAAAACAGGAGAACATAAACATGAAAATTCAAATACTGGGAAGCGGGTGTACTAAATGCAAAAAAATGGCAGAAATAGCAGAAACAACCGCGAAAGAATTGCAACTAAACTACGAATTGGAGAAAGTAAGCGATATTAACAAAATCATTTCCTTTGGTGTGATGATGACTCCCGCCTTAGCTATAAATGGAGAGGTAAAAATAGCAGGAAGATTACCATCTGTCGATGAAATAAAGAAATTTTTGTCATAATCCAGTACACTGTATACTTTTTAAATAGACATTTCACGAAAAGCCTTTTTTACCGAATTCAATAGCTTTAATTTTAAACCTATAGACCCTGTATGAAAAGATTTTTAAAGAGCAAAGACCTTTTAGTGCAGGCTCTAAATATTCCGATATTGCTTTAAATTTGAATGGATGTCCATTCTTCCTGTCTCAGAACGAAGCCTTTGAGATTATTCCTGTTAAAAGAGGCAATAAAATCAATCATCAAGTTTTGCAAAAGCGAATAATCATTACATTCACCGCTGGCATGTGCAAAAACAACAACCTTGGTATTAGGAGCTACTACTTTTTCGAGAGTTTTCAGTGCATCTTCATTTGAGAGGTGTCCAAATTTTCCTTTGATTCTTTGTTTCACATGCCATGGTCTGGATGATTGTTGAAGCATATCGGGGTCATGATTAGTTTCAAGCATAATAAAATCAGCATCTTTTAAGTGGTATTGGACTAGAGTTCCGGCGTGTCCAAGATCAGTTGCGATTACAGCTTTTTTACCATTTGCTTTAATGACAAAGCCAACTGGATCTATGGCATCGTGAGGAAGAGAGAATGGTTCTATAACAAAATTATCAATCACAAAGGCATCACCGGTAACAAAAACAGAATAATCGGTAATTGCGGGGTGTTTTTCTTTTATTGCTTCTGTGGTCTGCACATTTGCATAAACAGGAATTTTAAATCGTGTTGTAACAGTTCTAAGAGATTTTATGTGATCAGAATGTTCGTGAGTAATTAATACACCCTTGATCTTTTTACTGTCAATACCGGCTTCCTGCATTCTCTGTGCAGTTTTTTTGAAAGAAAAACCAGTATCTATCATTATAGCATTTCCTCCGCTCTCAAGAATAGTACAATTGCCGCGACTTCCACTTCCTAATACCGTTATTCGCATTATATTTCCTTTGTTATATGCATTGAACAGAATTTTGGTCCGCACATGGTACAATATTGATCTTTTGAATTTTCTGAATCAGCAGTGTTGTCAGAATTATTTTTTTCCTGAATATCCGCAAAGGATTGTTTTCTGTATTCTCTTGCACGTTCAGGGTCAAGTGCGAGAGAAAATTGTTTTTCCCAATCAAAATCGACTCTGGCATGGGCCATTTTATCATCGACTTCTCTTGCACGCGGACGTTTGAGCCCTATGTCTGCCGCATGTGCAGCAATTTTGTATGCGATTACGCCTTCCCTCACATCATTTGGTCCTGGGAGACCGAGATGTTCTTTTGGCGTAACATAACAAAGCATGGATGCGCCGTAAAATGCTCCCATTGCAGCGCCTATTGCAGAACTTATATGATCATATCCTGGAGCACAGTCAATAACAACGGGACCGAGGATATAGAAAGGAGCTCCATCACAAAGTTCATCTTCTCTTTTCATATTCATTTCAATCTCATCCATGGGTATATGTCCTGGTCCTTCAACCATTACCTGGACATTGGCAGCACGGGATTTAACAACAAGTTCTCCGAGAACTGCAAGTTCTGCAAACTGTGCGGCATCTGATGCATCGGCAAGGCATCCCGGACGAAGCCCATCCCCAAGTGAAAGTGTAACATCAAACTCCTTTGCTATCTCAAGGACTTCATCAAAATGCGTGTAAAGTAAATTTTCTTTATTATGATGCATCATCCACTTAGCAAGTATGGCTCCGCCTCTGCTTACAATGCCGCCAAGACGTTTTTTTGCAGGAGCTACGTGTTCTTTAAGCAAACCTGCATGAAGAGTCATATAATCAACGCCCTGCTCTGCCTGTTCTCTGATCACGTCCAACAGAAGTTCAGCAGTAAGATCCATAGGGTCATCTACGAGTGCAAGAGCCTGATAGATAGGCACTGTTCCGATAGGCACAGTGCTAGCATCAAGAATAGCCTTACGAATTTCATTTATTCCTTCACCGGTACTTAAATCCATGACCGTATCAGAACCGTATTTTACTGCTAGTTCAAGCTTTTGCAATTCTTCTTTTACACAACTTGACTCAGAAGAATTTCCTATATTTGCATTGATTTTTGTTCGCAGAGATTTTCCTATACCAATAGGAAGTAGATTTTTATGATTATGATTAGCGGGGATGACAATGCGTCCAGAAGCCACTTCTGAAAGTATTAACTTTGTTGAAAGATATTCTTTTTCTGCGATATTACGCATTTCTTCCGTTAAAATTCCTTTTTTTGCTGCCTCTAACTGTGTTTTGTAGCCCATCAAATTCTCCTAAATAGACATTGCAAAAAAAGTCTTTTTCACTTCGCTCGAAGGCTTTTCATACACTGTCAGTTTTTGTTTGCAGTTATTTCTTGAATAAATAACACCTAAAATAATTATTAACGAGTCTGTATTCACGTCAAATAAAATTCAAAATCTCTGATTTTGAAATTCTGTCTGATTATAGATTCCAACGTAAAAGAACAGAGAAGCCTCCTCTGTCACGCGAAAGAATGTTATCCATATTTAATCAGAATTCAATCAGAATTCAATCAGAATTATACTTTTTTATTATTGAAAAAATTGTGATACTCTTTTTTTAGTATAACATCATAAAAACAATTTTAAATACGTTCAAAGGGAAGGTCATCAATGAGAAGTATAGAGACGTTTTTCAATACGTCAGGATCCCGTCAGAACTAATTTGCATTATCAACTTGATCCGTTAAAAAGATGGGATTTAGCAGAAATATTGACTCTGATAAGTCAGGAACAATCTTTTTTATTGCATGCTCCTCGAGAAACGGGAAAAGACTTCGACCTTATTTGCATTACAAATACATAAATCAGATGGCGAAATTATTACTAAGAGAAGTTGTTTTAATATAAAATCAAAATCATTGAGTTTAGGCAATTTTACAAAAAAACAAGTAAAATCCATTTATCTTAAACTTCTTATCAACCACTCGGGACCTTCCGAATGTCAGAGAAAAATATCTCTCTTTTTCAACTTTTCAAGGAATTATTATACTAAGTAGAATTTCTTATAATAAGTTCAGGTTCTGTAGGTACTTTTAAAGG
>JAYEIY010000307.1:0-5236 GCA_034660375.1 Verrucomicrobiota bacterium | reverse complement strand
TAATAATGTTTTGGAGCATCCTGTTATGCCTTAAAAAACTTCGGGGTCTGGGGCAGAGCCCCAGCAATAATTCCCGAGACTTAAAGTGACCTCAAAAATGTAGGTCTCCTACAGTGAACGCGACCAAAATTTTAATAAACCCTATTCTTTTATAGTATGAAGATATTATTCTTAATTTTTACTCTTGCATCTTATTTCTCTCTGATTTATTACCGCAAAAAGTGGAAGAAGGATTTTATTTTCATCCAATATCTTAAATTATTTATTATTTTCTTAGTGTTTATTTCTATCTTGGGATTCTTAAAAAACTGTTTTTTTTATCCTGTTGAAGGAGTCGTTGAAGATGAATCAAAGAAGCAGTATACCTATCTTTCAACAGAATATTTAGGGAAATATCTAACCGAAGAGTATCCTGACAGCAAAATTGTTATTATATATAGTTCTATTTCTGTAACAAAAATACAGCAATTAAGACTTGAGGGATTAAGAAAGGGTCTTAGTGATGATTGCGAAATAATAAAGCAAGTAGGCCTTCCTTTTTATATCCCAGGAGGGATCCCGCAATGTATGATTTCTCTAAATGAATTTCTTAAAGCAAAAGATTTTAATGATGTTTTTTTAGAAAATGAAGATGCAGATATGTTTATTTCTCTCGTAGGGCTTCCTGAAGATCTTAATAAAATGAGCCTATGGGAAATTGAGAGTGAAGTAAAAAGACCAAAGTTAATTGTTTTTGGAGGAGATGTATCCATTTTGAAGGAAGCCATAATAAACGACTATATACAGGCTTTAATTGTATATCGTCAGATGGATAATTCTGTAAATAAATTGCCGCCGGATAATCTTAAGGAAGCTTTTTCTAGAAGATTTATGCTTATTACACCCAAAAACATAGAAAATCTGATAAAAAAATATCCTATTTTAATATCAAAATCTAATTCAGATTTTTAAATCTTTCCTGCATAAAAAGAAAAAAAATGCCCTTTTGGTATTGACATTTAGATGAGTTGAGATTAAAATCTAGTTAGGTTTAAATTATTTAAATATTTCTGTCTTTATTTTTGGAAGCAGGAAAGCAAAAGTTTAAGCAAAGTCGTTTATTTAATAAAATTAAAGAAAAATCTTTTTTTTGGAGGGAATATTGTATGAAAAGGAAATTTACGCTTATAGAGTTGTTGGTAGTTATTGCCGTCATTGTAATATTAGCATCAATGTTGCTTCCTGGATTGCACAATGCAAAAAGTAGAGCATATAGGGCTAGTTGTATAAATAATCTGAAGCAATTGGGATTAAGTTTTCAAGTTTATACTCAGGAGAATGATGGTTTTTCCCCCCCTTACTTTTACCTTTATTCTCCAGGGAAAAGTGGTAATTGGATTATGTTTATAAAACCTCCTAAAGGCTTATTAAAAAAAGGAGTACTTATAGGAGGACAGATTGACCAAAGTTTAAAAACAATCTATATCTGTCCCGCAGATCTAAATCCAAATGTAATGGAATTATACGATGCTGAAGAGGAACAGTATAATGTTCCCCTCTCGTACTCTTATAATATGTCGCTATATACAGAAAACATTAAAGTAAATTCTATCTCGCATCCTAATAGATTGGTTCTTCTGTTTGATTCGGATGATCTAGATCATCATCAGGGAAAGGTTATGGCTGCAGAAGATTATTATCAGAACGTTCTTGCAGAAAGGCACAGTTCCGGAGCAAATCATCTATTTGCAGATTATCATGTAAAATGGCGACCTGATATAGCAGAATATAATATTATCCCCTAATTAGACATTGCACGAAAAGCCTTTTTCACTTCGTTCAAAGGCTTTTCGTACACTGTCTGTTTCTGTTTGCAGTTGTTTTTTTGAGTAAATAAGACTTAAAATCATTATTAACGAGTCCGTATTTATTTCAAATAAAGTTCAAAATCTTTGATTTTGAACCTAGAGAACCTATGTGAAAAGGTTTTTGGCTCTTTAAAAACCTTTTCGTGCAGGGTCTAATTAGAGCCTGCACGAAAAAGGGTAAAGCAGGTGTCAGTGTTTAGATGTCAGGTTAATAAATCCAATTTTTTCTAAGAAAGATACAATAAAATTATCTTTAAAAGTGGAAGAAAACTCTGAAATTCTCAATGCTGACACCTGACCACTGACACCCACAAAAGACTTTTTGTACATTGTCTAATTCTTTTGTCTACCTACCATTTCTTACTTCTTCTCGTTTTTAGCAAGGTGTTTCTTTATTGTTTCAGTTAGATCCTTTATATTAAAAGGTTTTGGAATAAAATCATCCATGCCTATTTTGAAACATTTGGCTTTGTTTTGTGGAAAATTACATCCGGTTATGGCTATTATTGGAATGTGTTTATCAGATTTTTTTTCTTCCTCTCTTATTATCTTCGTAGCTTCAAAACCATCTAGTATTGGCATTTGGCAATCCATAAGAATTAGGTCGTAATTTTCAGATTTTATTTTTTCCAGTGCATCTTTGCCATTTACTGCACAGTTAGTTTTATAGCCTTTTTGCTCCAGAATACGTGTAAGTAAATCCCTGTTAGCAGAATCATCTTCAACAGTAAGAACTTTAAATTGCATATTTTTTTCTATGATTTTTTTGGAAGGAGATGGGAAAAAACCTGTTTTTAGTTGTTGTAATTCTTCTTTCGTTTTCTCAGTTGCTTTGGATGATAATTTTAATGTATAGATTGTTTTTTCATATTTTATGCTTTTAATTTCCAGAGAACCATTCATTATCTTTGCTAGATGCTTACATACAGCAATATTTAGACTTATGACAGAAAGTTCCTTTCTTGCATTGGGAAAAGATAAAATTTCATCAAGTTCGGAGCCGGAGAATCCCATCCCTGTATCTTCTATAATAAAAATAAGGTTTTGTACCTTTTTTGTTATATCATATTTGACTTGTAAAGTAATTGAATCCTTGTACTCGTTGGTAGTATGAAAAGAGTTTTCTACAAGATTCATTAAGATTTGGCGAATTTTTATAGCATCAATAAAACAATACTCGGGTACTGAATCTTCAAAGTGTAAATTAAAAGAAAGCTGTTTTGCATTTGTTCTCATTTTTATAATTCTTGTTACTTCTCCACAGAGTTTGTGTAAATTACATTTTTTGTTTTCCGGTTGGAGTTGCAAATTATCCAATGTAAGGCTTGTTTCAATATTATTAATAATAGAATAAATGCTTTCCGCAGAAATATAGATTTTTTCAAGTTCTTCTTCCTGTGTGGAATTATTATCTTTAAGCATGAGTTGTGATATCCCCATAATGGTATTAAGTTCTACAAGAAAATCATGGGTTACTGCTGTCAAAAGACTACTTGTTGTTTGATTTGCAATTTCAGATTTGAGAGTTGTGGCTTTAAGTTTATTTAAAAGACCCTTTATTTGTTTGGTCATTATCGCAATAGAATTACCTATTGATTCAAATTCATAATAATTAAATTTGCCTAAATCTAATAAATTCATATCATTATCGTCTGTAGCATGAATGTCATTAAGATAGTTGGTTATTTGAGACAATTCTTGTTTAATGGTTTTGGAAAGACGGTAGAAGTAAGCAATAGTAAGAATAACTACCAATGAGAATATAGAAAACATAAATGTAGCTTCAAGAATCATATTTATTCTTAGCCGTTCAACATTGAGTATTATAGCAGTTCCTAATCTTTCTTGAGAAATTTCTGAATAAATAATAATATCTAGTTTTTTAAGGAATTTTGAAAAACCGTAGATTTGTTCTGTTTTGTTTGTTTTCTTTAATAATCTTTGAAATGAAAAAACATTTCCAATTGGATCGTGGGCAAAAAATTCAATTTTAGACCATATATCTTCTCCTTTTTCGTCTATAAACACTGGAATATCTTTTTGGGACGGATTCTTTTTTGTTTGAAAAAGAAGTTTCCCTTTGGTAGAAAAAATATAAATTTGAGTCATTGAGTTTAAGTAATTCAGTTGCTCAAGTTTATCAATGACTTCTTTTGAGATTGTTATTTTCTCTGAGGTTGAAGAAACTTTTTGGTTTTTATCAATAAGAATACAATTAATAACATTTGTCAGGCTTAAAACATTATTTTTTAATATTTTTTGAGAACGTTTTACATGAGCTCGCTTTAGTGATTTTTCTGTTCCCTCAAAATCATTGTATTTATAGTAAATAAAAAAGATAAGAAATAGGACACTGAGAGCGATAATAGTGGTAAGCCATGCGAGGAAAATAACTTTTGTTAAACTTTTTTTATTTGTCATCGTTTTTCTGTCTTTTATGTAATTCTCTTTATTGTAAAAACGGGGATGATAAGAAGAAGAACTCCTTCTTAGAAAATACAGGTACTTCTATGAAAAACAATCTCTTTTTCGAAAAAAATTAATAAAATTCAAGATCTTTATTCCCGTTCACTCAAAATTCTCATAAAGGATAAAATTTTGCTATAAAATAAAGTGTGAAGTATTAGTTAAATTTCTTTGCTTATTTTATTTTTGTATCTTTTGGAAGTCTTCAGAATGGAATTTGAATAGTAATTTTCCTGCCAGTTTAAAAAGGTTTCACTAATTTTTTTATTATTAAAACGAGATTTACAAATTTGGTTAGTTAATGATTCTTCTTGTATATTTTTAACCTTCTTGCTCAACTAATTTGCTAGACTCTATTTATCGTTAAAATTTAAGGAATTTATAGAATTAAGAGCTTTTGTTATAGAAACATTTTTCTTACTTAAAAACTTAAATTCGGTCAAGTTTTTTATTGAAAAAGGTTGAATATAACCTAGTTTTTAACACGCCAGGACTAACCCCGTAATAGACCCAAAGTTTGAATGTAAGTATATTTCAGGATAATATTATTGCACCCCTTCTTAATATTGCCGATCCGAGAACCAGTAACAGAATAGATTTTGTAGATGGAATCCGCGATCCAGAAGAGTTTCAAAGGCTTGTTGACGGGGGGAAAGGCGGAAGTTGCTTTTTCTATCTGGCCGACCACAATTGAGCAGCTCATGGATGTTGCAAATGCAAATCTGATTATGCCACCTAAACCAACTTGGTTTGAACCAAAACTGAGAGATGGATTATTTTCACATAATATATAGTTTCCAGATATTTTTCCTTTAATGATATTAACTTGTTTCTTTTTGCACCTAATTTACGTGTAGCTACACGTAAATTCACATAAATTAAAATTAACGGGAGATAAAATGATGGGAAAAAGGAAAGATTTT
>JAYEIY010000306.1:0-5267 GCA_034660375.1 Verrucomicrobiota bacterium | reverse complement strand
CTACGGTGAATATCCCCGGTGGGGATAAAACGGAGATTCTTGTTTAAGAATTGACCTTAGATGAGGTGGAATAATATCCTGGATAAAAAAAGGGAATCTGAGTTGCTCGATAACTTGGAGCTCTGGATTTTATATAGAAAACAAAAAAGGAGATTGATAAATAACAAAAAAATGACAAGTTAAAAAAGTTTTACAAACCAGAGAGAAGCTCTGTTAAAGAGCAACTTATTTGAGAATAGTCGAACCGGATTGCGATAGGATATTGTTTTCTGCAGGAAGAAAAGTCTTCCCCATATAAAAAAACACAATGTCTTAGAGCCTGTTGTTATGCCTTAAAAAACTCGGGGGTCTTGGACAGAACTCTAGTAATAATCTGCCAAACTTATAGTGACCTAAAAAATACAGATCCCCTATAGTGCACGCGATCAAAAAATTATCGTAAATTGTTTCAGTTGCACACCTTGCCTGAATGTCTGCCCAGTTGATGCTATCAAATATAATTAGAAAAAACAAAGGAAAACTATGAAAAATAAGCCGTTTATACAGATGTTGAAAAAAGCATATCATGAGAAAAGGCGTTTGGTTGCCCCTTTGCTTGGCTTTCCCGGACTTAATATGATAAGATGCAACATAAAAGTAACTCAACAAAATTATGGAAGACATTTCCAGGTTATCAAAGCAATTTCAGATACATTTCAACCGGACATTGTATTTCCTCTGATGGATTTGTCTGTTGAAGCCAATGCCTTAGGAAATTATACTATCTTTCCTAAAGATGACTCAGCTACCGTTATAAAAGAAGAAACTTCTCTTGATGAAAGTTTAAAATTTCCTGATGTCAATATTTCCTATGATACTCGTTTGCTCGGCTATGTGGAGACGATTAAGTTAATGGATATAGGTCTTTCCAGTAGTATTTTAAAAGGTGCTTATGTAACAGGTCCTTATTCTCTGGCTGCTTTGATAATCGGGGCTGAAGAAGCTGCCATGTCTACAGTTATGGAACCGAAAAAACTGGAACTGCTATGCCAATTCGCTACGGATAAAATCCAGAAATATGTTAATTTACTTATTGCAGCCGGAGCTCAGGTAATATGTATTCTGGAGCCCAGTGCTGTAATGCTTGGACCTGAGCAATTTGAACAATTTTCGTCAAATTTTGTGTCACATATCAGTAAAAGCTGTCAGTTTACCAATGCAGCCACTATATATCATACCTGTGGGAATATAATGCATCTTATAGATCAGATGGTATCTTCAGGCGTTGATGGCATAAGTCTTGATTCTCAATCAGCCGGTGTTGATCTACCAGCAGTTGCGGAACAAATACCTGAAGAAACCGCAATCATAGGCAATATCAGCCCGACGGAAACAATGCTTACAGGAACCGAAAAAAAAGTGAAAAATGAAGTTATTGAGTTATTGGAGCAAATGGAAATGTTCCCTAATTTCGTTCTCAGTACGGGTTGTGACCTGCCTCAGGAAGTGCCGATTGATAATCTTCATGCTTTTATGGAATCTGGAAGAAAATATAAATTAAAGAAATAAGAAAATAAGTGAATTAAAATAGGAACAAACGAAAAAATTGTGCTGAAAAGCAATGGCAAAACATTTTCTACAATAGCCACATCCGGACTGATCTTCGAAGGAATAATAATTGAACAGTGGTACAATAAAAGCACCAATCAATATTCTTAATAAAAAAATAGAAATCACAGTAAAGAATATTGATACTATTTATATTGTCGCTAGATTTGGAAATTATATTAGGCGTACCCATCCTAAACGTATAGGAATAATTCCCGATATAGAAAGTCATAAAATTCATTTTATTGGCATACTTCTTTAATTGGAGCTAAAATGGTATTGTTATGCCAGGAAAATTGATTAAACCTGAACAGCTTGCACGTAAAGTAGATATTGTTGATGTTTCATTGGACTTGAAATTTCAAATGGAATTTGCAGATGCAATGATATTTCCCAAATAGACATTCCACGAAAAGTCTTTTTCGCTTAGCTCGAAGACTTTTTGCACACTGCCTGTTTGCAGTTGTTTTTTTGAGCAAATAATACTTAAAATCATCATGAACGAATCAATATTTATCTCAAATAAAGTTCAAAATTTCTAACTTTTAACCTAAAGGACCTGCATGAAAAGATTTTTGCTTGCTAAAAACCTTTTCGTGCAGGGTTTAATTATGAATTCAAAAATAATAAAAATAGTATCTGGTGGACAGACTGGTGCGGATCGTGGAGGTTTGGATGCTGCGATTGAGCTACGGGTTACCCATGGAGGTTGGTGTCCAAAAGGACGCTTGTCGGAAGACGGAAGTATTCCGCTGAAGTATAATCAAAAGGAGAATACAAATAAAAATTATCTAAAACGAACTGAAAAAAATGTAGTCGATTCATCTTCTACGATTATTTTGACTGTCGGCAAGCTTAAAGGCGGTTCCAAACGAACGGCTGATTTTGCAGAACAATATAAACGTCCGTGCCTAGTTATAGATGTAAATAATAATCGTAAAGAAATTATCTCGGAGATTGTAGAATGGCTTGAGAATTTACATGATTCTGAGATTGTTTTAAATGTAGCCGGTTCCAGGGGAAGCAAAGCACCAAACTTGCAAAAGGATGTAAAAGAAATCCTTATTGCGGTTCTTTCTAAAATAAATAAAATTGATTTGCTTAAAGAAGATGAAGTTATCTACAAAGAAACAAAATACTATAACTTTGCTGATATAAAACCTGATGCTTACAAAAGATTTTTACCTCTTGTTGGAAAACTGACGGCTAACCCCAATACAACTGCCGGATTTGATATGGAAAATATGGATGTTGATATTGCTGATATTCCATGGTTTAAAGTTGAAACGTACCTCTGCAAAGAAAAAAGATTTATTGTGCAGGTCGTAGGTGATTCTATGGAACCAACTATCAATAAATATGATTATGTTGTTTGTGAATATCACCGCCGTCCTTACAATTCTAAAGTCGTAATAATGCAACCTGGAACATCCACCTTTATTGATGGAGAGTGTGCCGTTAAAAGGATAAGCCAAGATAAAGATAATTGGATATTTGCTTCGGACAATAAAAAATATGATGATAAAATGATTCCAAAAGATTTTAGTAATGCTTATCCGATTATTGGAGAAGTAATCTATAATTTAACGAAACAGGAAAGAGTACGATAAAACTACCCAGAAAACTACCCAGAAAATCTTGAATATACTACAGAGGAATCCTAATACAGGAAGAAAAGAAATACCACAATCTATGAGTGATATCACAGAAGATGGTTTTAATATCCTGTCTAAAAACTCAAAAAAATATCCTGTAATCCTGCAAATCCTGTAATCCTGTCTAAAAAGTAAAAAAGAAATCATGTCTAAACCAAGTTGTGGCTATACAAGATTAGTAAAGAAAGGGCATTTGACAGGATTGCATGATTTGCAGGATAGACAGGATGGAATCATTGGTCCGTTAGCAGTAATATTCGTATTTTTTATGGCAAGACGTTTTAGAACATCAATGAGATAAAATGTTTTTTTTAATCAACTTTTAATTTTGGTTCCGGCTTGTCTGGGTTGGGAATTAAGAAAAAACTCAAAAAAGTATCCTGTTAATCCTGCAAATCCTGTAATCCTGTCTAAAAAGTAAAAAAGAGATCATGTCTAAACTAAGTTGTGGCTATACAAGATTATTAAGGAAAGGGCATTTGACAGGATTGTATGATTTTCAGGATAGACAGGATGGAATTAGTAAATACTTTTTTACACCATTTATTTCTGAAAGCAAAGTCCTTGATATAGGTTGTGGAAGCAGACGGGATTTGAGAATTTTACAGAAATTGCATTTTCATATTACTGGCTTTGATCCATACGAAGGATTTATAGAAAAAATAAGACAGGATAAACAAGATTTGCAGGATAAGGTGACAGTAGATACTCTGCCAGAATTAAAAACGGTAAAAGATAACGAATTTGACGGAGTTCTATGCTCGGCTGTTCTAATGCACTTGCCAAAAGAACAACTTTTTGATGCCAGTTTTGCTATTCGTAGAGTCTTAAAAGAAAATGGTCGCCTACTACTCTCCATTCCGCTCGAAGATACAACAATTAATAAAGATTCAAATAGAGATTCCAATGGACGCCTCTTCAACGGAATTGCCCCAGATGAACTACAACTCATTTTTGAACGCATCGGGTTTAGATTAATTAGTAAATGGCAAAATGAGGATGGGCTAAATCGCGCACATCGTACTTGGGCAACTATGTTGTTTCAATTCAAACCGCTAATTAACGCAAATATACGCGAATGAAAAGAGAAAAAAAAACAATAATTAGACAGAATGATTTTATGGCAGAATACTTTAAAAACTCCTTTTATATATGTTCAGTAGACCCCTGTTTTGGAAAAACCTTTTTGGACTGCTGAAGCAAAGCTTCAGCTTTTAAATTTGCAAAGCAAAGCTTTGCTCGAGTTTTTTTACGTATTTCACTGAATATCAGAACTCCAAGTTGTCGAGCAACTCAGATTCCCTTTTTTTTATTCACGATAGGGAAGCTAAGTTGCGAGTATTTTTTGTTTTTCGCAAGGAATTTGAATTACCGAATAACTACTTTTCCTTTTTTTAGCAAATTAAAGATTAAAAAAGTACCTGTTTTTTGCATGAGGATATGCAAAGTACCTGTTTTTTGCATGAGGATATGCAACAGAATTCCAGGTTATCGAGCAATTCAGATTTTCTTTTTTTTTATCCACGATAGGGAATCTGAGTTGCGTGTTCGTCAGTATCAAACTGATGAGTTCTGGAATATGTATCTTCTTCGCATGTAAAAATCATCCTGCTATCAATAATTCTGTATTCCCGACGTTACTTCGCATTTTTCATTAAAAATTTATATTTTACCTATGTGTCAATTCTGGGAGCATTTGTGAATTATCAGGAGTGTCATTCTAATATCAGTTGTAGAAAATTCAATTAATATTACTTGATTTTTCTTCCAGGAGAACTAGTTTGTTAAAACTAAAAAGATAAAATTACAGTTATTAAAAAACTAATTAATGTGAAAGCAGGAGGTGACTTTTGTCGGATAAAAATATAATTTTAGAATATTTAAAAAAGAAGAAAGATGTATTCAAAAAAGAATATGGCATTACTGAATTAGGATTATATGGAAGTTATGCAAGAGATGAAGCAACTGAAAATAGTGATGTTGATATTTTTTACGAAAGGGATAAATATTTCAAATTAAAAAGTG
>JAYEIY010000305.1:8549-22007 GCA_034660375.1 Verrucomicrobiota bacterium | reverse complement strand
GGCTGATTAGACAAGCATATGGATATTCAGATGATGAATATTTTAGGCTCAAAATATTTGATCTTCCCAATATCAAGCTTGGTAAAGAGTTATGAGGTCACCAGGACACATTATCGTGAAGAGGCCCTTTTTTGAAGTAAAATTGATAAAAAGAGCTTAACCTTTTGGGTTAAAAAGGTTTGAATTTTTCAGAAAATCCATAAAGCTTAAAAGCGTTGCCCAAAATTTTCTACCAATAAAAAAGAGTTCATCACGGAAATGCGTACCAATAAAAATTTTACCATGAAGAGCATGAAGAAACATGAAGAATAGAAATGAATAAGAAATGAATAAGAAATTAAAAAATTGAAAACCTGTATTCCTTTATGAACTTCATGTTCTTCATGGTGAAAATGGCATAAGGTGGAGATTCAGTAATGGCAAAAAAAAGGCAATCAACTGCTGTTGGGAATTTGAAAAATCATAAATTTCAGGAATCTATACCATTAACCTAAGACTGGCATTAGCTGATCAGTATTTAACTGCGTAATTTGGGTTTATTCTATTTGCTATGATCTTTTCTGACAATTAAAAGCGAGGCAAAGCCTTACTCCCCGTCGGGAACCTCAGCCCTTGCTTTGCAAGGTCGCTCGGGGACTAGCTTTGCACTCCAAAAATTCGCGTTGCTCATCAAACAAAATGACCTTAATAACAAAGAATGTTGTTTCTCTTGTGCCAAGCACTTTTGGACTGCTGTGCTCTGCACAACTTTTAATTTAACAAAGAATCTTGTAAAAAATCAAGACTCTTTAACCGAATGTTACTGACTCTAATTGCTACTTAACTAAGCAGGAATTATTTTGCAAAATTACTGTCTACAATTTAACTCCTAATAATTTTAAAATTTCACTTTGCTCATCGTCAGGTTTGTTGTTTGTTACTTTTTCATATAAAGTAGGAATAGAACCTTACTTAAAAACGATGAAATATTCCCACTTCATTTTTTCTGCGCAAGTTTTTATTACTCCTTAATCTGCGTAAAGACCATCCAAAAGTAAACATATGGGTAGACGTGGGAATGCTTTTTTTTATTTTTTGGCTATTCTATTAAAAGCTTTGCGTTCACAATCCTGTTTATCAAATTTTTTACTAGGATTTTCAATAAATTCTGTTGCAATTGAAAATGCAAACCCCGTTTTAGTAACGAGTTTTGCTTCCAATGCGTAATGTAAATATAGAGTTTTCCCATTCTTATATTTGCGAGTGAGATATTTTTCGCAATGGCGGTTTGAGGAGGAAAAGATTTTAACTCCATCTATTGCAATTAAATAATATTCGTCTAAAAAACGAAATTTACATAGAGACTTCCCTCTTATAAAATCACGAACAGAACGTTGAATCATTCTTTCCAGATCCTTCGGATGAGTTGATTCTAATACTCTATTCATAGTATCTGGATCTGCAACATGTTCTTCATCTGTACCTGTTAACAAAAGTAGGTTGGATAAGAATTCTGCTGTACGTCTTTCTTCTCGTAATTGTCGTCTTGATTCAATATGAAATAAAAACATTACGATTGGCATAGAAATTAAATGAACTAAAGAATATGTTATCCTATCGCTATATCGAGGATCTGTCATTTTTGGAAGGCTTACAAAAAGCTTAGGAAGAAAATGCTTTATGGTTGGTATTAATAACTCTGATGTTTCAGGTGCTAGTTCCGGAGTTTTTTGTTTTCGCCCAGGTTTTCCTTTGATTTTTGTTTTATTATTTTTTTGCTTATTTCGGATATTTCTTTTAATAGTTTTTTATTCAATAATGCATTTTCAGGCTATTTATTGCGAAAAAAAGTTTAATTCTTCAGGGCTGTACTTTATTACAGAGCTTATCTTAAATTCCGGGGTACGATACGGTAAACTCTGTTAAATTCCGGGGTACGATACGGTAAACTCTGATTTTTAAGTAAGAATTTGAGATAAATAAATTAAATTCCGGGGTACGATACGGTAAACTCTGATTTTTAAGTAAGAATTTGAGATAAATAAATGAGTTAGGATAGCTTGCTTCTGTTTTCCCTAGCGGCGCAAATCATTTTAAGCATTTTGAGGGTAAAAACGGATACATTTCCCATTTTGCCTGAATCGAGAACGGCTTTAACCTCGCTCGCATTTAATTTGATAATTACAGAATCTTCAAATAATTGAAAACTGACAATTGAGAATGGAAAATTAGACCGCCGGTTTTCCCTCGCTCGCAAGCTCGCTTCGGAATTATCGCTGCCGCGGTAGCCAAGCTCCTTGGAAAAACAATCTTTTCCCGAAAATCCGAGCTTACCCGCTCCGCGTGAGCCAAAACGTTTCCCAAAGTACTTCGCTATCTCCGAGAGCGAAAACAAAAGCTGTACACGTCCTCGGAGATGACGTACTACCAAAATGCGTGTTGCCGTGCGTGTGATGTGAAGAGTGGGATACTTTCCCCATTCTCTCAAATTCCAAACAACCGAAATCTGAGAAAATAGAAAAATTATCCATATTTCTGCATTCGCAGAAAGGAAGAACGAATTTTCTAACCTCGCTCGCAAGCTCGCTTCGGAATTATCGCTGCCGCGGTAGCCAAGCTCCCTGGAAAAACAATCTTTTCCCGAAAATCCGAGCTTACCCGCTCTGCGTGATCCAAAACATTTCCCAAAGTACTTCGCTATCTCCGAGAGCGAAAACACAAGCTGTACACGTCCTCGGAGATGACGTACTACTAAAATGCGTGTTGCCGTGTGAGTATATTCCGGAGTACGATAGGATAAACTCTTATTTTTAAGTAAGAATTTGGGATAAATACATGAGTTAGGATTTTTAATTGTAGAATTGCAGAATTGATTAATTGAAAGAGCAAGTCCTCCGGTCGTTCCTCCCTCCGGAATTATCGCTCCGCGTGATCCAATCTTTTTCCGAAAATCCGAGCTTACCCGCTCCGCGTGATTCGTAACGTTTCCCAAAGTACTTCGCTATCTCCGAGAGCGAAAACAAAAGCTGTACACGTCCTCGGAGATGACGTACTACTCAAATGCGTGTTGCCGTGCGTGTGATGTGAAGAGTGAGATACTCCATTCTCTCAAATTTCAAACAAGCGAAATCCGAGAAAATAGAAAAATCATCCATATTTCTGCATTCGCACAAAGGAAGAATGAATTTTCTAAGCTCGCTCGCAAGCTCGCTTCGGAATTATCGCTCCGCGGTAGCCAAGCACTCTGAAAAAACAATCTTTTCCCGAAAATCCGAGCTTACCCGCTCCGCGTGATTCGTAACGTTTCCCAAAGTACTTCGCTATCTCCGAGAGCGAAAACAAAAGCTGTACACGTCCTCGGAGATAATGTACTACTACTTTTCCGGTTTGAAAAAACCAGACTGCATAAGAATAACTTTAGATTAACCTCAGAATCAGATCAAAGACTCATTTCTTAATCTGTTAGAGATAAGGTGTTCTGAACTTATGGAGATAAATATTGACCTAATAAAGAATAATCTTTTTATAGTTTAAAGGCAATAAGAATTCAAAGATTAGTGATATATAAAATTATTTTGGGAGTGGAGGAGTCTTTTTTTAAGAAGATTTTTTTATATTTTTGTAATTGCAGTGATGGGAAAAAAGCAATTCTTGGCAGGGGTTGTTTTATAAAATCTATATTTTTTTGTTTACTTAATAATTTATATATAGTCTGATTTCTTGCCATTCCTGTTTGAAAATAGCAAAAAAGATATAGTTTCTGAGCAGTTTTATAATTATTAAAATCATTTATTGACAATTGTTCAACGCTTACTTTTAGTGTAGTCTTTTCCTTAAAAATTGAGCCTCTCAATTTCAATTTATCTGCAGATAAAAGAAAATGAAGAGAGTCTTTTTTGTTTAGAGCCTCTGACAGAGAAGAATCAGTGTAGAAAATTATATCATATCCAGCTTGATACATAAATTCATTAAAGGCAAAGGCAATATTGTGGAAAGACTCTTTTTTCTTTTCCCACGTTTCCAGAGGATACATATATTCCTCATGATCTTTTGAAGGCACTACTTCCGGAAAATGTTTTTCAAAAATCTCACATATTCCTTCGATTTTTTGGAAGCCTTTCAAATCCTGTATTTTTTCCATAGAAAGGATTTTCTGAACTTCTTTTTTCATCATTGCAGCATTTGTCCAGAACATAAGATCTTCAAGACTCCAGAATTTACTCGAAAGGGTTTGTTGTCTTTCCGGAGATGTATTTTTTACAATACGATTAACCATAGGATCACACCCGGAAATTTGCAGAGGCTTTAATATTTTTTGTGCCGTTTTGTGAAAAAGTTTCGGGTTTAAACCAGAAGAAAAGGATAAGAAGAAATCCTTTAGTATTTTTTCTTTATTCCAGTGTTCTTTTTTGGCATAACGGTCAAATCTTTCATTAACCAAAGTAGATAACAGTTTGTCGCGACCTAAAGCCTTTTCGCACCTATTAAGGATAATTTGATTAAAAAGCAACAATTGCAATACTTGAGCATCAAATGGATAAAGAAGGGATTCTCTTTTTAAAAAAAGATTTGTTTTTTTATGATCTCCAATACGACCATAAGCCATTGCAAGTTTTAAATTAACTCTTGCATAGTTAGGATCCATCCGAAATGTATCTATCAAATGCGGAATCGCAAGCTTTGGTTTTTTCAATCTGTCTATTGCAACAGTTCCTGCAAGAAAATGAGTCTTTATATTTTGTGGTTCATATTTTTGTGCATTGAGATATGCGTTAAAAGTTTCATTATATTTCTGTTTTATTTCTGAAAGAACAGCCTTCCTAAAATAATAACTACGCATTAGTTCATTAAAACTGATAAAAAGAAGATAAAAAAGGAACAGAAAAAATGTAGGGATAAGGATCTTATGTAGTTGTTGCAATATTTTTTTAGCAGGATTATTCTTAAAAAAGAATTCAGAACGACTCAAGAGTATTCCCTGAAAAAAAACTGCAAGAATATTTGAAGGAGGTTCTATAAAAACTTTATCAAAAAAACTGTGAAAAAATATTACAAAAAAGGAAAATGCTGCCATATAGACAGTACTTTTGTGGAGTCCGCAAACTTTCTCATTCCTCATGTTTTCCTTGTCTGGGTGTTCCCTTTTCTTCCACAAAAACAATGCGTAAAATGCAAAGCATAACCAAAATATTCCTGGAATAATTCCGGATTGTGCGGAAATATTCAGAAACTCATTATGAGGATGCTCTGTTACTGGTGCGGAAACCAGGCGTTGTTTTTGAGAGATAGATCTATACTTTACAAATTCTTTACGAAAATTTCCTGGGCTGACTCCGCAGGGATTGTCAATAATCATACGACTGGACTGCCACCAGAGAGGAATTCGTATATCTGCTTTTATTGCCTTGGAGACTTTGTCTGTCAGTGTTATAAGCATAAATAAAACAGAAAGAACAATTAGGAAAAAATACAATGTTCTTAGAAGCCATTTTTCCAATTTAATAAAGATGTATATTAGCACAAATGCAATAAGAGCAAGCCAAGCAGCTCTGCTTTCGCACCTGTAGATAAAATAAAGCAATAATGCTCCTACAAATATAGGACAAGTCAAAAGAAGTAAATCAGCAATATATTTGTTCAAAAAAGAGAGGTTTAGTCGTGAATAAATTATTTTCTGTTTTTTATACACAAAAAATACAATCCAGGGAAAAAGACTAAGGAGAGTGGATGCACACCAGTTCCTATTACCTGCAAGGCAAACCATATCAAAGTTTTTATCTATCTGCCAGAAACCATGAAGTATGTTTATGAAACAGAAAATAGATAAAAAAAGAACAATTAAATTATCAATATCGTATTTCTGTGAATCTTGCGTTGATACAATCTTAAAAAATAAAGCAAGCGCAAATGGAATTAAAAAATATCCCAAAAGATCTACAATCGAACGCAGAGTATTTATTTGTGTAAAATTAAGACCTATACTCAAAGCGATAAAAACAGCCAGAGTAATAAAAACAATTAGTGCAGAACGAGAAAGAGACACAAAGTGTTTAATTAAATAAAAGAGAGATAAAGCAGAGAGTATTGTCCAGATAGGAAGGCTAATATGAAATACCATTGATATGGTCTGAACAGGCACAAAAAGAGCAAGTGGATAAGAAAGACAAAGTAAAATAAAAAATACTATTAATGGATAAATCATTTTATAGAATATATTTCTTTTAGAATTATTTTGCATGTATTTTTTGATAAAAAGCGTGATTTGTCAGATTTTGTTCTGTCTTCTTTAAATTTGGCTAATCTTTCTTTAATTTGTTCACACAATTTTTGCGGATTTAGAGAGTTTTCCTGAATAAACATGCTTCCTGTTCCCTCACAAAAGATCCTTGCATTGTGTGTTTGATGATCTTCTGATGCATAAGGAAAAGGAACAAAAAGAGCTGTTTTTCCAAAAACATCTATTTCAGACAAGGTAGAGGCACCAGAACGACAAATAATAAAATCGGCAATACTATAGCATAAGCCTATTTCATCTTCATAGTTTGCAATATAATGGGGGTGTGGCAAATCGGAAAGGGTTAATTTTATCTTTTCGGCATTTTTCCCTGTAATTAATATAAACTGAATTTTGTCTGACACATCAAGTAATTGGATAGTTTCAAGAAAAATACGATTCAGTTTTGTTGCTCCCTGACTTCCACCAAATATAAAAAGGGTAAAAAAATCCTTCTTCAATCCATACTTTTTCAGAGCATCTTGACAATATTTTTCAGGCTTTTCTGCAATTTGATAAAATTCTTCTCTTATTGGAAATCCAGCAACAAGTGATTGGCATTTGACATCCTCAGGATTTACTACAGGAAAGGATAAGAAAAGTTTTTTTGCCCATTTTGACAGGATACGATTGGAAAGTCCCACAACAGAATTTCCTTCATGCAAAAACAGGGGGATTCCACAGATTATACTTACGAGACAAATGGGAAAAGAAACAAAACTACCCATGCCAAGTACTACATCAGGCTTTTCCCGTTTCAGAAAAAAATACGAAAGAAGAGTAGTATAAAGGATTTTTATAATAAAAAACGGATAATATAAAAAATGTTTAGGATATCCTCCCTGATTTATTGAGACAGTAGGAATCCCCTCCTTAGAGGCTTTTTCTATAAAATGCAAAATATTTCTGCCACCAAGAACCATTTTTGCAGAACCATAGCTTTTCTTCCACTCTTTTGCAAAAATCAAACCAGGCAAAAAATGCCCCCCTGTTCCACCACAAGAAATTACTATAGATTTTTTTTTAGAAATTTTATTCTGTTTATCCATTTTTAATTTGAAGTTAAGATAGAAAATATAATAGACTATGGATTTACAAATACTGCGGGTCTAACGTAAATAGGTTGGCAACTTTTTTCCATAGCAGATACTGTTTCAGGCCATGATTCTGTGAGTGAAGAGATAAGAAATGATGCATCGGGTACTGAAATCACTAATTTATTTTTATTTGGGTTCGACAAAAGAGAAGAAACTACATCTTCATGTGGAGTTATTAAGATATCAAACTCATTCAGAATCGGGTTAATTTCATTTTCCTTGAGTGCTTCTGAAGAATGTGTTTCAATTAATTGATTTTCTTCGTTTCTATATCCTGTAAAAATTAATTCTCGTCTTTTGCCGTCGTGAAGAACTGCAATATTTTTTGCGGAGTCCGCAAATTCGGCAGCCATTGCTAAGCTACTTGGAATTCCTCTATAGGGCGTTTGCAAAGCACAGCAGACACCTTTGACAAAAGCACTGCCAATTCTCAGGCCGGTAAAGCTACCCGGACCAGTCCCGATAGTCCAGTTTTTTATGTCGTTAATTGAAATAGAATGTTTTTTTAGAGCATCAGCTACAGTTGATTGAATAAGTGTCAAAGTCTTTCGCCCTGTATCTAATATCCTAATGTTTACCATTTTTTCTGAGGTTTTCATATTTATCAAAGCAAAGGAGATTCCAACAGACGTATCAAGTGCAGCAGCATAAAACATAGCCTAATTCCTCAATCTTAATTTACGAACATTCTCATCTACGTGTTCAAAAAGGATATGAACCGTCTCTTGTGGAATGATATCTGATATGCGTTCTGCCCATTCCATTATTATTACTGAATTTTCTAGTGAAAAGTAGTCATCTATACCAAATGCAATTGCGGAGTCCGCATTATCTATTCTATAAAAATCAATATGGAAAAGATCGCGCAAACCTATACCTACATATTCATTAACAACGGTATAAGAAGGACTGAAAATATATTCATTTATATCAAGAGTTTCAGCAATTCCACGACTGAAGACCGTTTTCCCAGCACCAAGTTCTCCGTGAAGAGCAAAGACAATCTGTCGATTATCTTTTGCGGAGTCCGCAAACCTTTTTTTCAATGAATTTAGATAAACTATATTAGATTCGGATGTCTGAGGTTCAGAACTAAGTTCTCCACCCAAAACAAATTGCATTAGAGAATGAGCAAATAATTTAGTTTCCTCTTCGGAAGTTGATAGATATAATTTTTTCATTTTTTATTCTCAAGCAGGATGCCTGAGCTACATTTTTTTCTCAGGCAGGATGCCTGAGCTACTATAAAAAAGCCTGTTCTCTCGAAGAAGAGAACAGGCAATATAATTGTACAACACAAATTTCCAGCTTATTTTTTTGCCCAACGACGTTTGAAGCGTTCGACACGTCCTTCAGTATCCAGAAGTTTTTGTTGCCCTGTAAAGAATGGGTGACATGCTGAACAAATTCCTACTTTTGCTTCTTTGACGGAAGATTCAACTTGCCATTTTTTTCCACATGCGCATGCTATGATAGCATCAGTAAAATATTCTGATTTTTTTTGTTTTACCTTTTTAGCCATTAGAATTACCTTAGTTATTATATAAATTTTATCATTATCTTATTTTTCCAAAAAAGGGTCTCTTTCGTTCAAGGATTTGAAGATATTGCCTGTAATATATTATTCAAGCTATAGTTTTATTTTTTTTCTCGGTTTTTTCAGTAAGTTGATAACTTTATCATGTTTAATTATTTTTCCCTAATCATTCCCACTCTATTGTGCCTGGAGGTTTGGAGCTTATATCATAGGTTACTCTATTGATTCCTTTTACTTCATTTATTATTCGATTTGAGATACGCCCGAGTAATTCATAAGGTAGTTTTACCCAATCTGCGGTCATACCGTCCTGACTGTCCACAATTCTGAGTGCAACGGCATTTTCGTATGTTCTTTCATCTCCCATTACGCCGACACTCTGGACGGGCAGCAAAACGCAGAATGACTGCCATACTTTGTAGTAATAATCTGCATTTTTCATTTCATCCATCACAATTTTATCTGCTTTTCTGAGGACTTCCAGTTTTTCTCTTGTTATATCGCTGATAATTCTTATTGCCAGACCGGGACCAGGAAATGGCTGTCTCATGACGACCTCTTTTGGGAGTCCCAGTTCTCTTCCGACTTCTCTGACTTCGTCTTTAAAGAGATTTTTCATAGGTTCGAGAAGTTTAAGTTTCATTTTTTTGGGTAATCCACCGACATTATGATGACTTTTTATCATTGCGCTAGGATTGTCATTAATAGAAACACTCTCTATAACATCGGGGTATGTCGTGCCTTGTCCTAAAAACCTTACATTTTCTATTTTTTTTGTGGCTTCATCGAATACTTCAATAAATTCATGTCCGATAATTTTACGTTTTTCTTCCGGTTCAGTTACACCTTTGAGTTTATTCAAGAATCGATCGGTAGCCTCAACATATTCTAGTTTTATGTGAAAATTATCTCTGAAAAGTTTCTGCACACGTTCGGCTTCATTCATTCTCAGAACTCCATTATTAACAAAAACACATGTAAGTTGTTTGCCTATGGCTTTATGAATCAGAGCTGCTGCGACCGAAGAATCCACCCCACCACTTAATCCAAGGATTACACTATCTTTTCCTACTGTTTTGCGAATTTCCTCAATTTTATTTACAACAAAGTCTTTCATAGTCCAGTTGCCAGTGCATCTGCATATATTTCTACAAAAATTCTGAAGTAACTGTGTTCCTTCCGGGGTATGTACAACTTCCGGATGGAATTGAATGCCCCATATATTTTTATCAGGATTAGAGATTGCGGCAAATTCTGTATTATTGGTTTTTGCTATGGGATTGAACCCTTCTGGCAATTCAAGTACTTTATCTCCATGACTCATCCAGGCTGTCATTGGTTGTTCGATGCTGTTAAACAAAGAATCATTGGCAGTAAGGGAAAGCTCAGCCCTGCCATATTCTCTTTTTGAACTTGGTTCTACTTTCCCGCCAAGAGTTTTATTTATTAGTTGTAACCCATAACAAATCCCGAGAATAGGAATATTCATTTCAAGTATTTTCTCATCACATAGAGGTGCATTATCGGCGTACACACTTGCGGGCCCCCCGCTGAGTATTATGCCGGTTGGCTGCATCTTCTGTAATTCTTCTGCAGTAATTCTATAGCTTACTATTTCACTGTAGACACTGCATTCTCTAATCCTTCTGGCTATCAACTGTGTATATTGAGAACCAAAATCCAGTATTATTATTTTTTGCATTGTTATTTTTACTCCATTTTTATATTAATTTTTTCATCAATGTCCAATTACAGCCTCAATCATGTAATTTTCAGAGCAAAATCAACTTTTTCACTCATATTTGTTTCTGCTATATCATATATTTCGTTAAGTATTCGTTCTTTTTGTTTTGCTTTCAAATCATAACAGTCTGTAAATTCTGGTTCAAGATCTTTCAGTTCAAGAAATGTTCTGAGAACTTTATTTTCCAAGGGAAATTTCTTTTCTAGGATTGCATTGCCTTTAACAAAACATTTTGTAAGTAGATTACATGCATTTCTATAGGCAGGAAAAAAACTTAAATCCATAAATATATCAGAACCATTAAACAACTGTTTTGCGAACTGTGCAATTGAAAATTTTATATGAATCTTTGGGAAAAGAGTGTTTACTGAATGAAGAACAAAGATTTTTTTTTCAAAATATTCTTTAGATTCTTCAGGAAAAGTTTTTTGAATATCTTTTCGCGAAAAGATTAAGATACGTTTAAGGGGATTCTCTTCAAATTCATTTTTTTCATGTCCGGCAAATAAAAGGTGTACCGAGATTTCATCAATAAGCTGGTCGGAAATTCTTTTTAAGCCCAGTTTATTCAAAGCATCTGTTGTTTTTTTTGCTAATTGCTTCAAATTATTGTTTAAAAAGAGGGGGTTTTTTGCTAATTGTTCAATTATGCGTTCAGTAGTCCATGAGTCCATCTTTTCTGAAAAAACAGTACCTGTAGGAGATAACTTTAATTCTCCGGCATAAGTATTGGCTACATCTCTGAATCCTAGATTAAGCAAAATTCTTGTTATACTGTTATCAAGTTGTTCTGCGGAGCAAATATTGTTGCCAGCGGCAGAAAACTGTCGAATATATTCTTCTATCATCATAGAAAGATCTTCAGCAATCCAGTCTTCATTTACCGAATTTAATCTAAAACTTTCCTGTAAATCCCTATATATTTTTTCTTTGCAAAAAGGGATTTTAGAACCATCTTTTTGTAAAATAAAAGTTGTATTTTTTGATATATTGATCATAGTTTCTTATTGGTCAAATTTAATTTTTTTAAGACAGAGAATGTTTCTTTTTCAAATTTGAAAAATGCGAACCACTTTTTGCCCAGATCTTTCAGAGATGCTCCTATATGATAAAATTTTCTTTTATCAATTATCAGAAATCTATCATGGGATGATTTAAAAATTTTGACATCAACATTAGTGTATTGCCTGTTATGCTTGTCTAAGTCCAATCGTAATTGTTTAGATATCCTTTGTGTATAAATTGTCAATTTGCAGTTTTTATTGCGCTTCAAAAAGAGGGTCAAAACAGTATCGTCAATATAATTATCAATTAAAACAATAGATTTTTGGGCTTGTTTTATTAAATCGGAGATAAAAACATAAGCATCAAAGACCTGTCCATCATAAAAAATTCCTTGCTTGGGTTTTATGTCTTTAACTTCAATTGCGTCAAAGATTTTCTCAAACTTTATATCAGAATCTAATCTGAATTTCAAATATTTCTGTTCAATATTATCAAGCTTTTGGAAAATTAAGTCGTGATGCTGCATTACTTTTCGCATTGCAACAAATGCTCTCATAATTTTAATATTAACTTCTATTGCTTTGTCGCTTGTCAAAACACTTGACAAACTAGCGATTCCCTGTTCTGTGAATACATAAGGTTTAGAGCCTCCCAGCTGTTGTTTTGAAGGTGTCGCATTTTGCGACACCATAAAGTCTATTTCATCGTTTGTCAGCCGAAACATAAAGTCTTTAGGAAAACGTTTTGGATTTCTTTTTATCTGTTCTCTCAATCTCCTGGTTTCAACGCCATATAGCTCTGCCAAATCATAATCTAACATTACTTGCAAATCTCGAATGGATTGAATTTTTGACCTTAAATTGTTATCATAGGGAGTTAAACCTTTGTTTTTTACCACTTCCGAAAAAGGTATCAATATCAATGTTTTTTTTTCAAAATTTTTGATAAAACAGAGATACCTTTTTTTGTAAAAACGAAAGGTGGATTTGTTGAATGTTTTAAGTTTTTGAACCGGTCATAACTTGTTACCAGTTCTTGCATTTCTTCATCATTTAATTGAAATCTATCTATTTCAGAAAAGAGTTCAATGTGCCTTTTTACGGTCTGATTCAAGGCTTTTGTTTCAACTTGGCATAAAGCTGCCAAATCCCTGTCAACAATTACTTTTATTCCACGTATATTAAGTATCTCATTATTCATTCTTTCAATCTTCCGCGTCCTTCACGAGCATGGCATTAATTTCTTTCGCAAATTCTTCGACATCAGCAAAACTTCGATATACGGATGCAAAACGGATATAGGCTATTTTATCCATAGTTCTAAGTTCTTCTATAACAATAGCACCAATTTTTGAAGAGGCAATTTCATCTACATAGGTAGCGCTAATCTTTGTCGAGACATTTTTAACTATTTTTTCTATCTCTTCCTGATGAATTGGGCGTTTCCAACAAGCCATATCAACCCCTCTCCGAATTTTTGAAAGGCTAAATTCTTCTCTTGTTCCATCATTTTTGATAACAGAAAGTTCTGGACGCAGTACAACTTCTTCGTATGTTGTAAATCTATATTGACAATCAAGACACTCTCTTCTCCTTCGAATTGCAGCCCCCTCTCTAGAGGTCCTTGTATCAATTACTTTATCTTCTTCACAATTGCATTTAGGACATTTCATAATAACTCCCGTTAACAGTGAATAGTAAACAGTAAACAGTAAACAGTAAACAGTAAACAGTAAACAGTAAACAGTAAACAGTAAACAATAAACAGTTAACAGTGAACAGTTAACAATTAATAAATTCTCTCACAATTCTTTGTATTGACT
>JAYEIY010000305.1:0-8449 GCA_034660375.1 Verrucomicrobiota bacterium | reverse complement strand
AGTAAACAGTAAACAGTAAACAGTAAACAGTAAACAGTAAACAGTAAACAGTAAACAGTAAACAATAAACAGTTAACAGTGAACAGTTAACAATTAATAAATTCTCTCACAATTCTTTGTATTGACTTAGCGCGCCCGGATTTAATATCAAAATCCACAATTGAAGCACAAAGTTTAATACCTTTTTCTATTACAGAAAATTTTGCAGGCATGCCGGTAAGAAAACGGTGAATAACTGCCTCTACATCACGTCCCAGGACTGAATCAACAGCACCAACCATGCCCAAGTCGGTTTGATAAGCTGTTCCCTTTTTAAGAATCTTCTCATCAGCGGTTTCTACATGTGTATGTGTGCCGAAAACTGCCGTAACTCTCCCATCTAAAAATCGCCCCATTGCAATCTTTTCACTCGTTGCCTCCGCATGAAAATCCACAAAAATAATATTAGTTTGTTGAGAAACTTTTTTGACAATAACATCGGCGGCTTCAAAGGGAGAATTAGTTTGTTTTCCCATAAAAACCTGTC
Source organism: Verrucomicrobiota bacterium (assembly GCA_034660375.1). Classification (GTDB taxonomy): domain Bacteria; phylum Verrucomicrobiota; class Lentisphaeria; order UBA2565; family JAYEIY01; genus JAYEIY01. The sequence continues at coordinate 7,923 of JAYEIY010000305.1, read as the reverse complement.
CAAGAAGGTTTATTACCGCGATTTTCCCTCCTATAGGCAAAGGATAAATATTATAGCCCAATCCAGGTTGAGATGAGGATACATTGGCGGGACGCAATATATTTTTAAAATCCTCTATCTGGGAGACAAAATCTTTCTGATCCCAGACGTGATCCCCGGAAGTGATGACATCAACTCCTGCCTGAAGTAGGCTTCGTGCACACTTTGCGGTAAGCCCTGATCCGCCCGCCATATTTTCCCCATTAGCAATACAAAAACAGCAGTTATATTCCTTCTTAAGTTTCGGGACAAAATGAGACACTGCTCTTCTGCCGCCTTTTCCGACTATATCACCTATTAATAAAATTTTCATTACTGCACCAATTTTGATATTTTTTTGAATTCGGGATGTTGAGAAGACTTAATCCATGCAAAAAGAAGTGACTCGAAAGATGTAATAATAACCCCTTTCTGTCTGAGAAGATCAATTGCCAGTTCTTTTTTATAAAGCTTATTTGATCCTACACAATCCTGCACAAGAATTACATTATAGCCCCTCTCAAGAGCTTCCAAAGCAGTTTGCTGTACGCAAATATGTGTCTCAATACCAGTTAGAATAATGGTTTCTGTGCTGCCTGAGGAGAGTAAACTTGCAAAATCTTTTGATCCCCAGCATGAAAATGTATTTTTTTCAAAGACAGGGGTATTATCAGGCAATGCATTTTTTAATTCAGAGACTATATGGCCTAGCCCTTTAGGATATTGCTCAGTTACAACAACCGGTATATCTAACAAATGACATGCTTTCAAGAATCTATTAATCAAGTCAACACAGTCATCAAATCCTTCTATTGACTTGCTGAACTTTTCCTGCATATCAACAAGTACAAACATAGAATAGTTTACGTCAAAAGCTTTAAGTATATGTGTCATCATTCTATTTTAGTTTTTAGTTTTTAAAATTTGGATTTGTAAGATAATGGTTTTTAGATGAAAATCAACAATTCAAGATGAGTTACTTCGATAAAGAAGTAATTTTAGCGAGTTTTGAAGAATCTCATGGTAGCTACAAACAAAAATGTTATTCCTGAGATTAGGATTATTGATGGTCCTGCCGGAAGTTCAAATGTATAACTGACCGCGATTCCAGAAACAGTAAAGAACATACATAAAATTACAGAAAAGATCATCATTGTTGAGATTTTACGTGTAAAATTATTTGCAACTGCGGGGGGGATAGTCAGCAAAGCAATAACCATAACAATTCCAACTATGCGAATTAGAAGAACAACTGTCAAAGCAATAAGACAAAGCAGGAATATATAATAAAATCTGGCTTTTATGTTTCTTAAACGAACAAATTCTTCATCAAAACATACTGCTAAAAATTTGTTGTAAAAAAGGACTACATTTCCTAGTGTAACCACATCTAAAACTGCAATAAAAGAAAGATCCTCCTTAGTTATCAGTAATATATTTCCAAAAAGATAACTCATGGGATCTACATACCCAGGAGTTGCAGATATAAAAAGAAGTCCAAGTGACATACCGACTGCCCAGACAGTGCCTATCACAGTATCTTCTCGCTCAGAGGCATACAAACTGACAAAACCAATAATTAATGCTGCCGACAATGCTGCAAGAGTTGCTCCAGCCATAGGACTGAACCAAGTCCAACCATACTTTGAACTCATAAAAAGAGAAAAACCTACCCCACCAAGAACAGAATGAGATATTGCTCCCGCAATAAAGCTAATTCTTCTTGTCACCACGTATGTTCCCGTTATCCCGAAAGACACACTTGCAAGAACTCCCGCAATAAGCGCATATCTTAAAAAAGGAACATTCGGATTTGTAAGTGCTTCAAACATATATTTAATTGGTTAATTGCTTAATTGCTTAATTGGTTAATTGCTTAATTGATTTTAGTTAGCAATTTTATTCGTTTTTACGGTATGATATGAACTTGTAAAAATAGCTGTTAATTCGTTTGATTCTTTTAACAAAGATTCTATCCGTGATTTTGGCATAATCTTTGTCTCTATAATAAATTCTAACCAAAATTGAGTTTCATCAATTTCTTCAAGAATAACATGTAGTTTTGATATAAATTCTTTTTTGGAATGTCCCCTGCAAGTAGCTCTGTAATTTGAGGCAACGGAAGTTCCGGATCTGAAAATTTGATTTCCAAGATTGCGCCCTGCAATATTATTTGATAAAGCATTAACAATTTTATATATACGTATAGCAAAAAACTTTGTTATTTTTTTAATTCATCACTATTCATTTTAATTTATTAATTTTATAATTTGTTAATTGCATGACATTATTTTTTTAATTCCCCAATTCCCCAATTATCAATGAACATGTTGTACCATTTCAACTGGTCCGTCATAGATACTTTGCAGATCTTCACCCGTTAATTTGCTGGTACAATGTTCGTGTACTATACGATTTACACATAAAACATTATCAAATCTATCCGAAACAAGACCTATATCATGTGAAACCAATAAAATTGTCATTCGTTCACTCAATTTTTTAAGAATATTATGTAGATGCTGAGCGCTGACTGGATCTATATTTGCAGTAGCCTCATCCAGAAGAAGTAGTTCAGGTTCAGAGACAAGAGCACGGGCAATCAAAACGCGTTGTTGCTCTCCTCCAGAAAGTTCAGAAAAATTTCTTTTTTCAAGATTTTCAAGTCCCATTTCTTTCAGTCTATCCAAGGACTTTTGCTTGTCCTGCTTAGAATACCAACCAAAAGTATGTTTATCTAAACACCCCATCAGTACTACATCCATAACTGTAACGGGGAAAGCTCTGTCAGAATGAAGATGCTGCGGAAGATAGCCTATTTTGGTTTTTATATGCGAAGAAAAAGGATGATGATTCAAGACAGAAATATCTCCTTTATTAGGAGTCTCCAATCCTAAAATAAGTTTAAGAATTGCAGTTTTTCCTCCCCCATTGGGTCCGACAAGAACAACATTAGAGAATTTTTTTATTTTAAAGCTTGCTTTTTCAATTACGGATATCTTTCCATAACTAAAATCAACATTTTTGAATTCTATGACTGTTTTTGCAGGCATCTATTACTTTCCTTCCTTTACTTTTTTTGCAATATCATATAAGTTTTCTATGTAATTATAGTTGAGAGAATCTATAGGAATAACTTTCCCCCGAATTGCATTTGCAATTTTTTCTGCAGAACGAAGGCTAAACTGTTTCTGGGTAAAAATAATTTTAACATTATGTTTTCTTGCGCTTGAGATTATTTTCATTAATTCTTTTGCTGATGGTTCTTTGCCATTTTTTTCTATCGCCACTTGTTCCATTGCATATTCGTCCGCAAAATATCCGAATGCCGGATGAAAGACGAAAAGATCTTTTCCTTTCATTGGAGCAAGAACTTTAGTAATTTTCTGGTGTAAGATCTGCAAATCATTCAATAATAATTTTAGATTTTTGCTATAAAAAGTCTTTTTTTCTTCATTCATTTCTATCATAATTTTACAGATAATTTTTGCTTGTTTCTGAGCGAGTACCGGACTCATCCAAGTATGGGGGTCATTTCCTATTTCACTCGTTTTATCTGCTTTTATTCCACAGGCATGCCCGTGATGTCCGCATCCATTCATTTTTCGTGTTCTCATTCCATCAGCAACATCAATAATCTTTAATTGTGGCAATAATACCTTTATTTTTGGCACAAACGCATTTTCAAACGGAACACCCACACAAAAAAGGATATCGCTTTCTCCAAGTTTTGTTATCTGACGAACACTCGGAGAGTATGTAGCGGGATTTTCTCCGGGACGTAAAACTACCTTTACTTTCACATTTTCTCCACCAATGCGTTTTGCAAAAAATGCGTGAGGCGCAATAGTGGTAAAAATGTGTAGTTGATTGTCGGCAGATTCACCACGGCAAATCAAGCAACTAGATAAAATACCTGAACACAACATAATAATAAAGAATCTCAGTTTCATCTTTTATTCCCTCCCAAAATTTAATAAATAAACATAATCACATATTTTAAAATAGTATTTGCCACCACCGGAAAAACAACAGTTTTATATTAAACTTATTTCAACTTTTTACAACCTTTTTTTGAATAAGATATTTTTGAATAAAAATAAAAGTAATTTTTAAAGATATCACTCTGATCATTACAAGCAATCATGGAAATATAAAAGATATAAGAATCCGAACCCATACCACCAATTTAGTTTTCTGTGTTGTAGTAGGAAAATGCAGTCAAAGATTCAAAAGAAAATTAATTTTCTTCAGGCGATAAAATATGCCATTCTGGTTTTTTTGGGAAAAATCCTGAAATCTATTGAATCTTACTATTAACACCCTATTTTAAACATGTTTTCAATGTTCTTTTTGGAGTTTGTTATTTTTAACCGGAGTTTTTATATAATGAAAATCATTTCCACCTTTCTTTTTCTACTACTCTTTTTGTTTTCAACTTCCTTTGCCGAAATACTTATCTCTGATATAAATACAGGGAATTTGGATAGTAACCCAGAAAAGTTTGCAGAATTAAACAATATTCTAATCTTTCTCGCTGAAGATTCGACTCATGGCAGAGAATTGTGGAGATCTGACGGAACTTCCAATGGCACATATCTCTTGAAAGATATTTATCCTGAGACAACAGATAGTCTTCCCAGATATTTTGAAAAACTTGGGAATTTAATTTTTTTCGAAGCTTATTCTAATAGTGATTCTAAAAAATTATGGTGTACAGATGGAACAATAAATGGAACATTTCAATTTTATGGGACTGATAATCCGGAAATTATATTGAAAACGACAACTTTCCTTCTGTTTACCGTAACAAATGATTCTTATGGCAGGGAATTGTGGAGATCTGACGGGACTCAAAAAGAAACTTATATGTTAAAAGATATTAATCCAGGTAGCAACTGGTCATCTCCTAAGTTCCTTATCTCTGTTAATAATTTATACTATTTTGAGGCAAATAATAATAACGTGGGAAAAGAATTATGGAGAACAGACGGAACAGCCTTAGGAACATTTCTTCTAACTGATATAAACCCCAATTCTGCAGATTCAAGACCAGAAATTATCTCTGTTTTGGGAAATAAACTTTTATTTAAGGCAGATGATGGCGGAGGAACAGAACGAAAATTATGGGTCACAGATGGCTCCACTGATGGAACATTAGAGTTAAAAGACACGTATAATGGCAATGAAATTCAAACAATCAAACCAACTATTGTTTCAAAACGAGAGAATGTTCTTTTTTTTAATTCTACAGATCCTGCTTTGGGACGTGAATTATGGAGAACGGATGGAACACAAGATGGGACATTTTTACTTGCAGATGCAGATGAGGGTACGGGTTGGAGTTCTCCTGACCCCATCTGCGACTTGGAAAGTGTGATTATTTATGAAGCAAGAACTCCTGAATATGGAGAGGAACTCTGGAGGTCAGACGGAACAAAAGAGGGAACAAATATTTTACAGGATATTAATATTGGTAGCGGAGATTGTTTTGCTGAAAAAATGGTTGTTCTTAATAACATTTTCCTTTTTAATGCCAATGATGGGATAAAAAATACTCTTTGGATAACAGATGGAACATCTAGTGGAACGCATAAAATAAATGCAAAAAGCCCAGAATATCTGCAAACCATCAATGGGATTGTCTATTTTTATAGCAAAGAAGGCAATTTTATTCACCATCTCTGGAGATCAGACGGAACAGTAGAAGGAACCTATAAATTACAAAATGCTAATTTTAACCAAACATTTAGCGTATTGTCTGATATTTACATTTTTGAGGCAAACGACAACGAGCATGGGAAGGAACTTTGGCGTACCGATGGAACCCGTGACGGAACATATATGCTTAAAGATTTTTATCCTGGACCAAATGGTTATTCTGCAACTGCATTGGAAATTATTGGAGATTATCTTTACTTTAAAATCAATGATGGTGGAACATCCCAAGAATTATGGAAAACGGATGGAACTTCAGCCGGTACTTTCAAATTAAGAGGAAGAAATGATTCAGAAGAAACTATCAATCCTGAATTTGTTGCAAAAAGTAATAATATTATTTATTTTCTGGCAGAAAGTAATGAATATGGAAGGGAATTATACCATACAGATGGTTCTGTAGATGGGACTTATATGTTAAAAGACATTCGTCGTGGCTATAAATGGAGTAATATAGATAATGTTATTTTTATGAATAACCTACTTTTTTTTACTGCCAATGATGGTATTCATGGCGAAGAAATGTGGGTTTCTGATGGTTCATCAACTCCTTCTCATACCTATATGCTCAAAGACTGCAATGCTGATTCAACCACAAGTTATCCACAAGATTTACAGGAAAGTGCTTCGCCTAATAAATATATTTTTAAAGCAAAGAATTCAGATGACGAATATGTTTTTTGGGAGACAGATGGCACTAAATCGAATACTTTTGAACTTTTAGCAGGATCTTCCCGTGACAATTCAAATAATCGGGAAGTTGCAAAAAAAGCAAAAAGAGGAAAAACACAAAGAGGAACAGGAGATGCAATAGGAATTATTTCGACTTTGACAAAGACAACTTATATGCGAGGATATGACAATTCTCATGGTTATGAACTATGGGCATATACTCCCAGTATCCCGAGTACAGAGAATTTTGTCCCTCCACCTAACGTAATTATAAATATTTCTTCTCAGGACACTTCATTTTCAGGGACCCTTGATTCGTATGGAATCCAAGGTGAAGATCTTACATATATCCTTGTTGATCTTCCAGAAATTGGCTTGATTGAAATAAACTCGGAAACTGGTGATTTCACTTACGACACTGGGGGAGTCGTTACTGGAATGTCCTCTTTTTCTTACAAAATTGATAACGAATATAGCTTTTCTGAAGTTATTACAGTTCCCATAACGATAGGCGATGATAGTCTTGAATTAACAATAAAACCAGGTTGGAATCTTCTTTCTCTACCTTTTACTTCCAACTTTGTAGATGGTCGTATATTTAAAAATACAGATGATAAGCTTTTATACATAGGAAGTATCTGGCTTTGGAATGTTGCAGAAAAACAATACTACAAACTCTCAAACACAATAGAAGCTAATAATGGATTCTGGTTATATGGGAGTATAGATAAAGTTGATATCACGAATACTATTTATGGAATATCTAGTCAATCAGAATTGGATTTTGATGAATTACCAACAGGTTGGAACCTCATAGGTCCATCAGTAGATCAACTAAAAATACTTGATTCTATACCACAAAAAAAACTTTGGTTTTGGCAACACCACTTATATGAACAAGCAACCGATTTATTAAGAGGATATGGGTACTGGTATTTTCAATAGATGTCAATTTAATGCATATTTTGTAGGGTCTATTAAGCCACACTTCTTGACCAAAACCTTAAAAATTCCCTGATTATGAAACCTGTATGAAAAGGTTTTGCTTTAAAAAAACCTTTTTTATTTTTTAAAATTAAAATTTTAATTCATTCAGTGATTTACTGAGGATTGCCTTCCTAAGCATCTTTTTTAACTCTTTGAGACTATCGCAATAGCTAATTTTTTCTTCAAGCAGATAGGGCACCTCTGCAAATTTCAGATTTAAAACTTCCAAGACTGCATCTTTGGCCGTTTCTAATTTCCCACGTGCTTCTCCACGTGCTTCTCCACGTGCTTCTCCACGTGCTTCTCCACGTGCTTCTCCACGTGCTTCCCATACTTGTGCTGCTGTAAGCATATCAACCTCCATTTCTTTGTGTGTTTTAATCTCTTTTATGAAATTCTCAACAGTTTTTCTCTTTTGTGTCTGGGCTATGTAATTCATAAACATTATTCTAATTCCCAGTCCAGGACGAGGCGGAAGCTTGCTAAGAAAATCAATTATTTTATGTTCCATCCGAGCAAAATCACCAT
>JAYEIY010000304.1:0-5298 GCA_034660375.1 Verrucomicrobiota bacterium | reverse complement strand
CATTAAATCATTAAATCATCAAATCATCAAATCATCAAATCATAAAATCATTAAATCATAATGTCAGATTCTCATAATAAACCAACAAATATTACTCGTTCCGTTTTTATTAAAGATTTAAAAAAACTTAATGAAACAAGCTGGTCTGAGTTCTATTCTCTTTATGCGCCTCTTATTTTGAATTTTGCCAGGAAACGTGGGTGTTCAGACAATGCATCCAAAGATATTCTTCAGGAAACTGTGCTTGCATTGGTAAAAATAATGCCTGACTTTAATTATGACAGGAGTAAAGGCAAATTTCGCTCTCTTCTTTTTAAAATAACAGAATCAAAAGTCTCCAATGCATATCACAAAGAAAAACGTCATACATCTATCCCTGATGCAGAAAATAACCTGTTCTATAAAAAAATGTTTGAGAATTCTGACAATGAGCAAGTTAAAAACTTATGGGATCGTGTCTGGGAGAGAGATATCCTTGCAGAAGCCGTCAAACACATAAAAAAAAGAGTAAAACCGGATACATTTAAGTGTTTTCACATGGTTTTTATTGAAAATCTTTCGGCAGAAGAAGTTGCTAAAAAACTCGACATTAATCCAAATTTGGTATATCAGCATAAATTCAGGGTCTTTAATTCAATCGTAAAAGAAGCAAAAAAATTAGATGGTAGGTATGGTGAAATTGCTTCAAATAAAAAGTTTAATGATCTTCTTACTGTCACACTTTCCTTCCCAGGAACAGATTGGGATACTCCTATCTCAAAATTAAAAAAAAGACTCGGATTTGTTGCTCACCTACTGAAACAGCTTTCTCCCATTAATGATAAAGGTGAATCTCTCATCCTGGTAGAAAAAGATAAGCCGGGGGAAACATATAGATTAGAGAAACTGTCTCTTACCGCTGGACGAAGTAAAAAAAATGATATTGTTTTAAAAGATAAAAATATATCGCGACATCATTTTTCTTTAAACTATAATTCTTTAGGCTGGAAGATTACAGACGCAGGTGCTCGTAACGGAATATATGTAAATGATTACAAAATTACAGAAAGAATGTTGTGTAACGGAGATATAATCACAGCCGGAGACAAAATTCTGGTCTTTTATGAGCATTAAAAGTATTTCGTAATCTCCGAAGAAACACAAAAAAGAAAAAATAAAACAAAGAAGAAAATTATGGATATGGCTCCAGAATATGAAGATTTTCCAAAATTCTCAATAGATGATTCTGATATTGTTACTCAAGATGCATCGGAGGGGCATATTTCGATTTCTAAGTATATGGAGAATCATGGAATATCTTCCGGATTATTTCTTGATGCAAAAGATTTCCCTAATCCCAAATCACTTCTGATTGATGACAAAGGGGTCAAGTACAAAGTTCTGGATATTGTAGAAAAGGGAGGTATGGGGACTATATTCCGGGCACTAGACATGAATTGCCGTAGGATTGTTGCATTCAAAATTATGCATCATGAAAAATCCTTTTCCAAAAGAAAGGCCTTGCGTTTTATTGAAGAGGCTCAAATTACTGCACAACTTGAACATCCCAACATAGTTCCTGTACATGAACTTGGGGTTGCAAAGGATGACAAAGTTTACTATACGATGAAATTTGTTAATGGTCTGACCTTGAGAGAAATAATAAATCGCCTTAAAAATGGTTATCCGGATGCTATAGAAAAGTATCCCCTTTCTCACTTACTTAATATTTTTCTTAAGATATGTGATGCACTTGCTCTCGCACATTCTAGAGGAGTTATACATCGAGATCTCACTCCTGCAAATATCATGGTAGGAGATTATGGGGAAGTACAGGTCATGGATTGGGGGCTTGCAAAAATTCTTAAAAATCCTGATAAGAAAAATTCTTTTGACAAATCAGATGGTTCTATAAGATCACATACTCCGAAAGAATTACGCAAAAAGAAGCTAAACGATCTGGATAAATATCTTAAAAATAACAAAAATGTTGACTCCATTAGATCTGATATGGATAAAAATAAACTGGAAACTCTTTATGGGAAAATAATGGGAACTCCGGTTTTTATGGCTCCTGAACAAGCTCAGGGAGAAACAGATAAAATAGACAGTCGTACCGATATATACGCACTTGGAGCTATACTATATAATATTCTTACCTTACAATATCCATTCAGAGGTAATTCTCTTGATGAGATTATCAGAAAGATAATTCGCGGGGATATGCTAATACCTTTCTCTATAAATACTGATTCAGAAGAAAATGGAAATATTAGAGATTTTCCACATTGTCCAGGGGGAAAGATTCCAGCGTCTCTTTCTGCGGTAGTGATGAAAGCAATGTCAGGCAAACCGGAAAAGAGGTATTTTAATGTTGAATATCTACAAAAGGACATAGAAGCATATCAAGGTGGCTTTGCTACAAGTGCAGAGTCGGCAAGTCTTTCAAGGCAGATGATGTTGTTTTTGCGTCGCCATAAGACAATTGCAACAAATATGATTATTGTAATAATTCTAATTTTTTCCTTTATGATACGCTTAATTTACAGTGAGAGAAAGGCACGCAAAAATGCAGACGACTTAAGGATTGCACTTGTGGAATTAACAAATGAGAAAAAACAAAAGAACAAGAGTGAGATGATGGCAAAAAATAATGCTCAGCAGGCTATAGAAGCATTAAATGCTCTCAAAAAAGAGCAAAAGGAAAAGATAAAAATAAGTCGTATTTCTGCGAAGGAATTTATTTTAAAATCTACTAAACTTATGGAGAAATGGCAATGGGAAGAAGCAGAGAAAGCGGTCGGGATTGCTATTGGTCTTGATAATAATTCTGAAAAAGGATGGTATCTCAGGGGATTGCTTTTCCTCGGGAAAGTCGATTTTGAAAATGCTCTTAAATCTTTTAGAAAAGCCCTTTCTCTTAAGCCCTATGATTTTACAAAAGAAATCAGTACGTGTATAGGCATTGCAGAGAAATATCGAAAATTACTACCACCTCCGGGTCCAACCATGAATATTATAGGATCAAATACGCTTATAGAAATGGCAAATGAAATAAGCTCTCTGCCTCAAGGAGAAAAAGTAAGAATGATTCTCTATTCGCCTATATTTACATCATCTCAAATTGCTCCACGACTCATTCCTATTCCTTCCGGAGAAATAAGAATAGACAAAAAGATTATAAACATTAAAAAGTCATTTTGGATTACAGCATATGAGGTTTCTCAGAAAACTTACGAAAAGATAATGGGCGAGAATCCCAGCTACTTTAAAGATCCTGATAAACCAGTAGAAACGGTTTCCTGGAATGAGGCAATTCTTTTCTGCAAAAGACTTACAGATATAGAACAACGTGCAGGAAGAGTTCCCTCTGGTTATCAGTATCGTTTACCAACTGAACAAGAATGGGAATTTGCCTGTCGTAGCGGAAAAGAAGATTATTCTGTGGAAGATCTTGGGGATATAGCATGGTTTGAGGAGAACAGTACATCAAGGACACACAAAATTGGGCTCAAAAGACCCAACAAAATGGGACTTTATGATATGCTTGGCAATGTCTGGGAGTGGTGTTCAAACAAAAATGGGACAAGTCGTATCGTACGAGGAGGAGGCTGGAGTCATAAATCAGCAAAATGTACTTCCTCTTTTTCTTATAGTCTGGATCCGGACAATACTTATTTCATGGTTGGTTTTCGTCCTGTTCTGGCTAAAAAATAGATTCTCTTTAAGCTTTATTCAATATCTCTTTCAGTTCCTCGCTCTTGAATGGTTTTTGAAGGAATCCTAACACATTGGGTTCATTTACTACGATTGAAATTTCTTTACATTCAGTAAAACCGGAGATAAAGACAACTTTTATTTCAGGATTTATTTCTTTAAGTTTTTTATAGGTTTCAACTCCTGTCAATTTAGGCATTCTTTGATCTATTATGCTTAAATCTATTTCTGCCTGTTTTTCTTTGTAGATTTCTATCCCTTTTACCCCATCCTCTGCAGAAGTTACATCGCAATTTATTGTCTTTAATAATTGTTCCATCATTTTTCTAAATATACTTTCATCATCGATAAGAAGAATTCTTTTTTTACTCATTTTTTCATCTACACTGACATTCCTTTTTGTCTTTTTTACGACTGCATTCTCATCAATAGGAAGGAAGATTGAAAAAATTGTTCCGTGGTTAATTTTGCTTTCACATAAAAGAAGCCCTTTATGTTCTTTTATAGTCCCATATACAGCAGAAAGCCCCAAACCAGTTCCCTCTCCAATATTTTTCGTAGTAAAAAATGGCTCAAAAATATGTTTTAGAGTATTTTTATCCATTCCTGTACCCGTATCGGTAATATTTATTTTTATGTAGGTTCCATTTTCCAGTTCATTCTCAAGAGAAAACTTATTATTTACCTCAAAGTTTTCGGTTACAATTGAAATTTTTCCCCCATCTGGCATTGCATCAGAAGCATTCAGACAAATATTTAAAATTGCATTTTCCAATTGTCCAAGATCTCCATTGACAATACTTTTCTTTGCAGTAAACCTCTTGTTTATTTCAATTTTTTTATTTATACTTCTTTCTAAAAACAAGATCGCATCTTTAATCGTAGAATGAATATCAAGAGGCTTTGTTATAATTTTAGCTTTTCTGGAAAACGCCAACATTTTCCCTGTTAAGGAAGCAGCTTTTTCTGTTGCTTTTGTAAGAATAGATACCAATTCCAGAGTACTTTTATCTGTCTGGTATTTATTTTGTAGCAATTCTCCTACACCACCAATACTATTTAACATATTATTAAAATCATGTGCAAAGCCACCAGCAAGTTGACCTATTAATTCCATTTTCTGATTGTGCCTAAGATGTTCTTCTAATTTATTGCGCTCCGTCATATCTCTAACCGCTGCAAGCAAAATATTACGATGCGTCCAATTCAATCTAGTTAATTGTACAGATGCAGGAAATTCTTCTCCATTAAAGCGTTTATGTAACCATTCAAAACAATGTTCCCCATTCTTAAATGCTTTTTCTATCATTTGTGCTGCTTTTTTTTCTGAAGAGATACCATCAGGCTGATATTTTGGAGAAAGAATTACCGGATTCACTTCTTTAAATTTTTCAATTGATGGGGCTTGAAAAAGCTGAATGGTTCCCCTATTTCCATCAATAAAGCCTTTCGATTTTTCCAAGAGCATGAGAGCATCTGTTGCTCCCTCAAAAAGACTTTTATATTTATTTTCACTTCTTTTGAGTACTATATCTGTCGCTTTTATCATTCTTTTTTCTTTTTCTATATAAAAATTTCTCTGTAAAATAATGATGGTTCCCA
>JAYEIY010000303.1:0-5304 GCA_034660375.1 Verrucomicrobiota bacterium | reverse complement strand
TAAAAAAAGAACTCTTATACTAAAAATCGCAATCAAGTTAGAATATGCATTCGAAATAGAGAATTAGAATATGAATACACGCGCTATTAAAAAAATTAAAAAAGGAGGTTGACAAGTAGAAGAAAAAGAAATAACATTAAAAATATTTGATAAAGTGAAGATAAGCCCTGCTAAAGAGCAATTTATTCAGGAATAATTGAGCCAGATTATGATAAGAATTCATTGACCTAAGGAAGAAAAATCCTTCCCATCTTAAAAATGACGATAATATCCTGAAATATGATTTGTGAAAAAGAAAATATAGAAAAGACAAAAAAGAAAGAACATATTGATAAAAAAGCAAGGATACTTCCTTGGCTGTTTTTTTCTTTGATCATATTGACTACTGTCTGGATACGCTATAACTCTCTGGATATTCCTCTTGAACGTGATGAAGGGGAGTATGCCTATGGAGGACAGATTTTACTGCAGGGAATCCCTCCCTATAAAAAACTCTACAACATGAAATTTCCAGGTATTTATGCAGTTTATGCCGTATTGATGTACCTCTTTGGACAAACACACACAGGGATTCATTTCGCTCTTCTTTTTGTCAATCTCATTGCCACAATATTTGTTTACATGATTGCAAGAAAACTCTACGGTTTGACGGGAGCCCTAACAGCAGCAGCAAGTTTTGCCATTCTTTCGGTAGGTCAACCAGTACAGGGTATTTTTGCAAATGCTGAACATTTCGTGATTCTACCTGTTCTTGTCGGCATATTTCTTCTCTTACAAACTAATACAAAAAGTAGGAAATACCTTCTTTTTCTAGCTGGATTTTTTCTAGGTATTGGATTTATCATTAAACAACATGGAATCTTTTTTATTCTTTTTGGAGCTATCTTCCTATGTTTCGAGGCTTTTTGGAATAACCAGGATACCGCTAAAATCAGAAAGATTATCCTGAAAAAGACAGGTCTCTTCTTTCTAGGAGTATTAATACCATATCTTCTTACATGTTTGCTCCTCTACAGGGCTGGAGTATTTGCTAAATTCTGGTTCTGGACCATGAAATATGTAGGTTCCTATACAACTCAACGATCTTTGTCTCAAGCATGGAGCACATTAAAAATAAGCTTTTCAAGTATTTTCACAGCATCACCTCTACTCTGGCTACTAGCAGTAACAGGTGTATTTCTTGTCTTTACTTATAAAGATCGGAAAAAGTTAGTTTTTATAATCGGACTTTTTCTTTTTTCTTTTTTAGCCGTTTGTCCAGGAGGTTTTTTCCGACCTCATTATTTTGTCCTAGTTCTACCTGTCTCAGCTCTGCTAATCGGTCTGACCATAGATTTTCTTGACAGATTACCGTATAAAAAAGATATGCAATGGTTAAGACAGTGGTTTCCTATTACTCTTGCAGTTATCAGTTTGACAGTTTCTCTGTATATTCAAAGGGACTTTTTATTCAAGATGTCTCTCAATCAAATCATTACAAAAATCTACTGGCCTAATCCTTTCAATGAGTCTCTTGAGATTGCCAGAAAAATAAAGGAAGATTGTAAACCAAACGATACTATTGCAATAATGGGTTCAGAACCGCAAATTTTTTTTTATACAGGCTTGTATTCCGCCAGTGGTTATATCTACATGTACCCTCTTATGGAAGAACATGATTTTGCTTTAACAATGCAGAAAGAACTGATTCGAGAGGTAGAAGCCACAAAACCTGCATATCTTATCTTTGTACATAATCCATTATCCTGGTTAGAAAAAAATAATTCTCACACCCTAATATATGACTGGTATATGGAGTACAAAAAAAAATATAAACCATTCGGTCTTGTTGAGATGTTTGGAAACAAAAGTCATTCTTACTGGGATCAAGCAATTATCTGGCCTCCTACTGCCCCTTACTGGTTGATCATAATGAAACGCAAAGAAACAAATTCATCTGCACAAGGTTGATGATATAAATAAAAGCATAAATATTTTGAAAAAATATCTTAAAATTATTATATATATACTGTTACTTGTAGTCTTTGTAATCATCTGTTACAGAGGAGTCTTAAGTTGTAATTTTATTAACTACGATGATCCTGTATATATCACCGAAAATAAACATATAATTCATGGAATAAACCCCAAAAGCTTTTCCTGGGCGGTTACTGCAAATAGATGCAGTAACTGGCATCCTGTAACATGGATCTCACACATGTTTGACTGTCAGCTCTACTCTCTACAACCCGCAGGACACCATGCAACAAACCTCTTTTTTCATGTATTAAATACTGTATTGCTCTTTTTATTTTTTCTGTATATAAGCTCCTCTCCTAAAAAAAGTTTTATAGTTGCAATCTTATTCGGGATTCATCCCATTCATGTAGAGTCAGTTGCATGGATATCCGAACGCAAGGATGTCTTGAGTGCATTCTTTTTTTTTCTGACTCTTATTTCATACTCCCTCTATATAAAAAAGAAAAAGTATCTTCTACTTTTGCTGTCGGTAATACTCTTTGCTACGGGATTAATGAGTAAACCAATGCTTGTATCACTGCCTATTATCATACTTCTTTTGGATGCATTCTGTTTTAAACGTTTTACTGTTGGATCTAAGATAGATATTTCCTCATTTTTCAAAGATAAGACCAATCAACGAATCTTATATGAAAAGATTCCCTTTATTATTCTTTCTGGAATATCATGCATAATAACATACTGTGTCCAGCGAACGGGAGGTGCGGTTCAAAGTATGGCATATCTGCCTTTCGGTGAAAGATTTACTAATTCTGTCTACTCATATACCGTATATCTAGGCAAATTATTATATCCGCAGAATCTGGCTATTTTTTATCCTCATCCCAAAGATTCTATCTCTGCTTTGTCTTTCTTTTTTTCGAGTGTTTTGATCTTTTCTTTTTTTTCGGGTGCTATTTTGTTATTCAGGCATAAAAAATATTTTTTCACCGGAATTTCCTGGTTTTCTGTTATGCTTTTGCCTGTTATAGGGCTTCTTCAAGTGGGAGCACAGGGAATGGCGGACAGGTACACATATCTTCCGTCGATAGGTATTTACCTAATTATATCATTTTCGCTTGTGGATTTAATAGATAGGACACGATATAAAAAGATTCTTTTTACAAGCATTAATATACTCATAGTTTTGTATCTGCTACCTAAAACCTGTGCTCAAGTTTCCAGATGGAAGAATTCTAAATCTCTTTTTATTCATACAATTAAAGTAACAAAACATAATTCTATTGCTCATAATCAGCTTGGAATCACATATCTGTCTGAAAATGATTTTAAAAATGCACAGTTACAGTTTAAGGCGGCCTTAAGAATAGATCCAAATTATTGCCAGGCTCTTTTTAATATGGGCAATACGATGTATAGAATCGGAAAACATAAAGAAGCCTTGGAGTTCTTTTACAGATCTCTAAAACTATTTCCAGAACATATTCAGACCTCCTATAATATTGCTTATATATACTTTCTCCAGGGTGACTATAAAAAGGCAAAAAAAAACTTTGTAAAAACTCTGCATCTGAATATGAGACATAAGGATTCTCTGAACAATCTCGGGATTATCTGTCTAAGACAGAAGAAATACAAAAAGGCATACGAATATTTTAAAAGAACTCTTATTTTAGATCCAAAAGATCCAGAGATCTATGATAATATGGGACAGGTTTTGTTCCTGCTAGGTAGATATGAAGAATCAGTCAAAAAAATTGAATCCGCATTAACATTTGCTAAAGAGCAGAAAAATAAAGAACTTGCTAAGACTATAACTGTACATCTTGAATATGCAAAAAAAGGAAAAAATAGTCGCCTTGATGCAAATCAAAGATCTAAAGTCAATGGCACTTATAGGGATAGATAAAGGAAAAAATTAAAGAAAAAGAAAATAGTAAACATCTAATACATCGGAGCTATCACTTTTAATGACCAAAAAGGTACATTTCTAAGTAGATTTTTTTAGAAAAACAGACAAATACATACCTACTAATTAAATTTCCCCCTAGTGTTAGAAATTAAAATGGTGATTTTGGATATTCTACTGTATATGTACAAAGTCAACAGTACTTAACCGACACAAAAAAAAACCTACATTCCCCCACCCTGCATATCCCATATTGCAAGAAACATAGAAAGCATTATTCCTGCAACAAGAATTCCTAAAATCATAATAATCGCCGGTTCGAATATTGCCAAAGCTCTTGTTACCATTCTTTTTACATCTTCATCATATTGATCTGCGGTTCTTTTGAGCATTTCTTCTACATTACCGGTTTCTTCACCTACAGCAAGCATACGAGTAACGTATGTAGGCATATAATCGCTTTTTGAGAGTGCCTTTGACAGACGTTCTCCTCGCCTTAACTCTCCAGAAAGGGATGAAATAGAGTCTTTTATTATCACATTCTGAATTACTTTTGCGGAAATTCCAACGGAATCCAGAAGGTGAACTCCGCTACGCATCAAGATAGACATAGTTCTAAGCATTCTTGATATATTGCTTAAATGCACAATACGACCTATTACATAAACCTTCAAAATATTGGTATCCCAGAATTCGCGAATTTTCCCATCTTTGCCAATTCCTTGAAGAAAGATAATAGCAAGCAAGATAAGAGGAAAGGCAAACCACCAGTAAGTAGTAAAAAAATCCGAAACATTAAGCAAAAACTGGGTTGAACCAGGGACTTTCTGACCCGTATTTTCAAAAATATCTGCAAATTTAGGTACAATAAACCCCAAAATAACAAAAAGAACCATCATGCTTACAGAAAGTACAATGAGAGGATAAATAGATGCTGAAACAATAAAGTTTTTCATTATACGTTTTTCATTTAAAAACTTTCTCAAGTCTGCCATCACAAGGGCCAGTGCTCCGGATTCTTCCCCAGCTTCTATCGCAGTCGAATACAATGGAGGAAAAAGCCCACTTCTGTCACGAACCAATTGAGAAAATTTTCTTCCTTCATGCAAGCCTTTTCGTAAATCTGTGACAATAGACTTCTCTCTTTCACTTTCTGTCGCTTCCGAAAGAATTTGCAAAGAACGTTCCAAAGGAATATTTGCCTCCAGCATTGGAACCAGTCTGTCCGTAAAATCAATAGAATCAAAAGTCTTGCCACTGAAAAGCGAAGAAAGAGTTTTCTTTTCTTCCATACTCCCCTGTCCAAGAAATTCAAGAATAACAGTACCCCGTCTTTGCAAACGCTTTACCGCATCTTTTTGAGAATCCGCTTCTATCAGTGTTTCTGAAACTCCTTTGGCACTATCTGCTATTTTGAAAGAATAAAGAGGCATGAT
>JAYEIY010000302.1:0-5307 GCA_034660375.1 Verrucomicrobiota bacterium | reverse complement strand
ATTTTGCCGCCTCTACAGATCTTGCAGAAAAAACACTAAAAGAGGCTCTTATATTTACAGGAGGCAAGAAACCAAAAATCTTTTTATCAGACAATGGAGGATAGTTTATTGGAGAACAATTTCAGAATTTATTAGACGGCTGTAGGTTAGAACATAAAACAACACCTCCAGGAGAACCGTGGTATAATGGTTCTTTGGAATCTGGTAATAAGAATTTAAAAGAAACAATTTATACTGCGACAGCATTTGAAGCATCAGAGCAAGTTGAAATTAGCAAGTCAGGAATTGATTCAAAGAAAGTTTTAATATTTTGAAAAGGATGCATAGAAGAGGCTGTGGTAATTATTAATGAAAAGATTCCAAGGCTAAAATCAGGGACAACTCCAATTAATGTTTTAAAAGGAATCGAAGAGGAACAAACTAAAAAAAAGGAGGTTTACAAGCAATCAAAAATTCAGCAACGAAGAAATAATAAACAAAAAACAGGAGGCACTTTCAAAGAAAAAATTAGAAAAGCATTTTGTAAAATAAGCAAACAACTTTCCGATGAAAGACTGTTTGCTATCGGAGAACTCTTAAATCATAGAGTTCAATTTTTAAAAATTTAACTGTCGATTAAATAAGTTGTTTTTTTTACGAAAATAACTTGACTTAGTGCACTCATTCTCTTTTTGCAATCAGGACAGTAAAAATGATAAAGATTAACATTGAAGAGAGAGGTACACCAAAAAATGAAATGTTTATAATGCCCATGTCGCCAAGGAGATCTCTTGCTGTCACATAGAGGGCATTCTGATGGACGAAGAATTTCTATTAAAAGTAAGCAAAAAAGGCTCTAAAATTTACAGACAGTGTACGAAATGCCTTTGAACAGAGTGAAAAGGCTTTTCGTGCAATGTCTATGTAGAGCATATGGAAAAAAACAAAATAAAGAAGGAAAGATAGATGAATACACTTGAAATTTTATCCAGAGGAATTGTTTACAGTAATCCGGAGCCGCACCTGAAAAGTAGACAGGCTTTTCATCCCGCAATAATAAATCTTGGCAATGGTGAATTATTATGTTCTTTTGATATAGGGGAAGCAGTGGAAAGTCTTGACTATCGAACTTATCAAGCCAGATCACTTGATAATGGTGAAATGTGGGAATTTGAAGGACCTCTATTGAAATATGAATCGGAGATTCCTACGTCACACACTATGAGAATCAGTAAAGTTAAGGATGGTCTGGTTGGTTTTGGATCACTAGTGTATCGCAAAGATCCGAAGCAAGGGATTTTAAATCGGGAAAATCTCGGTTATGCTGAAATGGACCTCATTCTGGGACGTTCAAATGATAAAGGGAAAACCTGGAGTGGTCCGGAAATTATTTCTCCACCCCTAGTGGGACCCGCTTTTGAAATCTGTCACAGTATCGTAGAGTTGTCGGACGGCCGCTGGCTGGCCCCGACATCTACTTGGCGTGGTTGGGACGGCGAACTTCCAAACGGAGAAAAGGGACTTGTTCTTATCAGTGACGATCAGGGAAAAACTTGGCCGGAATATGGAGTGACATTTGATGGCGGTCCCGAGAACGGCGACATCCATTGGGAGCAGTCGGTCTTTTCCTGGCAGGATGCCATTATCGCGATAAGCTGGTATTTTGATTCAATCAAACAAGAGCATCGACCGAACAGGTTTTCTGTTAGCAGGGATAACGGCAGAACGTTTAGTCCTTCGGATGAAATAGGGATTAAAGGACAAACCTGTAAAGCTCTCAACGTTGACGATGAAAGAATTCTTTTAGCATATCGACGGGTTGACAAGCCGGGGTTGTGGTTGGGTTTATATGATTTCGATGGGAAGTCGTGGGAACTGCTACATGAAAAGCCCTGCTGGGGAGTGACGCTTAAGGATTCCGGTATGACCGGCGAAGGAACAGGTTCAGATGAACTAAGTGCTCTGCCTTTTGGTTTTCCCCAAATGACCAAACTTGATGACGGAACCATATTGATGCTTTTCTGGGGACTTGAAGGTTGGAGTTCTTCAATAAAATGGGTTAAAATAAAGGTCTAGAAACTTGCTACTGAAAACTGGGAATTAGATATTTGGAAATAAAAATGTGAATTTGGGGACGGGCGTGCGCATCCTTCTTAAAATAAGGTAATTATCATTAAATTATATTTTTAAAAATGCTTTACAGGTAAATATGGCATGCTATTGTCATTAACCATCTCAAATTGATGTAATCTCACCATCTCAAGTTGATGTTGCAGTAATTCTTTTTTTCTAGTTTTTTCTCTTTTTTTGCTTTTTCTTACTTTTCTTTCTACTTTTCTTTATTTTTTCTTCCCCAGTTAATAAAATAAATATTTTTCTTCGCTATTTTTTCTTCCCTTTTTTTAAGCCCATTTTTTTTGTCATAACAAAGGAAAAATATGTCGAACTCTAAAAGAAAAAACAAAAAAGAAAAAATCTGTGCAAATCCAAATTGTCGTAGAATGTTCATTCCAAACAAATATCCTTCAGGACATCAAGAATGCTGTGGAGCCCCCGCTTGCAGGCGTTATATGACAAATAAACGTCAAAAAAAGTTTTACGCATTACATTCTGCAAATTCTGAATGGGGCAAAGAACATCTTGAACGTAAAAAACGAGAACGTAAAGAAAGAAAAAGAAAAGATCTGGCTTTACATTCAGTCTCCAATATATCTATAAATTTACTTAAAAACGAATCTATTGGAAAAGGTAATTCTATGTTATCTGTAATAAAAGGTATCCTTTCTTATATTTCCGGAAGTACAGAATCTAAAGTTATATCAGAAACCTTTGAACAATGTTTTGAAAGGGGGCAAATGTTGTTAAAAAAGGAAAATGACAAAGAAATAATGGCTAATTCAAAGTTTTTCTAACGCCAGTTTAACCTCAAAAAGATGTTCCTAACGGCAGTTATTTGTGTTAAAACTATTTTTTTTGAGGTTGCTTTTAGAACGATAGGTACTGTTCCTAACGGCAGTTTTACTTTTCTAAAAAACCACCAATTATTACTCAGAAGCAGCACAATCGTGCGGTAAAATAGTAAAAAACTAAAGAGAGGTAAAACAATGATTGAAAAGTATCCCATTAAATCAGAACGTATTCGCAAGGTACCAAAAGGATTCGGGTGGGTTGACCATCGAGTTGTACAAAACCATAAATTTATGTCGGTTGTTCAACAGATGCAAAAGCTCTATATTTTATACTCATAACAGTTGCAGATCAAGAAGGGCTTTCATTTTATGGGGACGCTCTTTTATGCTCAAAGCTAGGCCTGTCAAAGGGACGTCTTGAAGCAGCACGCAAAAATCTTATAGAAGTAGATTTACTTGCGTGGGAAAAACCGCTTTATCAGATTTTAGAGGTTCCGTTAGGAAAGGAGGTACAAGGATGATCAGTAAAAACATCTACTGGGAAATTCAGCATCTGAATAGAATTAACAAACTTTCGGCGGGTCAAATAGCCGAGAAACTTGATATTTCAGAAAATACCATACGAAAATGGATTAATGAATCTGGACATAATCCTCGAAAATTAAGAGGACTTAAAACTGTTCTTGATCCTTTTAAAGACAAAATTGAAGGACTCCTCAAACACCATAAATATACGAGTGTTCAGATTTTTCAACAAATGAATGAGCTTGGTTATGAAGGCAGCTATAATACGGTTCAGAGGTTTGTGAAAGAGATTCGTCCTGTCGAAAGGAAGGCTTTTTTCTCACTTTATTTTGAACTTGGAGAGGCTGCTCAGGTTGATTTTGGCAGTTGCGGAGTTATCCCTTTTGGAAATATCGAACGACGAATGTCAGTTTTTGCTATGCTTTTATGTCATTCTCGAATGCTTTATGCAGAATTTATTCCATGTGAACGACTTGAACATTTTCTTGATTGCCACATGAAAGCGTTTGAACTATTCGGAGGGGTTCCGAAACGTATCATAGTTGACAATTGCAAATGTGCTGTTTTAAGTCACAAACGGGGTGAAATAAAGTATAATTACCGCTATGAGGATTTTGCATCTCACTATGGATTCGAACCTTTTGCCTGTCATCCATATAGTCCATTTGAAAAAGGAAGAATTGAGAATGCAATAGGATATATCAAAAAGAATTTTCTTGGAGGCCGGGAATTCAGCAACATTGAAGTCGCAAATACTGCGTTGAAACACTGGCTTGCGGAAACCACAAATGTCAGAATTCACGGGACTACAAAAAGAAAACCAGTAGAGGTTTTGTCGGAAGAACTTCCCTTTTTACAGAAATTGCCTGAGAAAAATTACGACTGCGGTGTAATAAAAGTCAGAGTTGCAGACAAATGTTGTCGGATATCCTTTGACGGTAATTATTATAGTGTTCCTCAATATTGCGTCGGTCAGAAAATGACAGTAAAAGCTTTGCCAAAAAAAGTGGTTATTACTCATTTCGAAAAAGGGGTTGTTGCCATACATACACGCTGTTATGATCGGAATTGCACTATTTCAAATCCAGATCATATTGATGGTATTCGAAAGCAACGAAGTCAGATCAAAGAGCAAAACCTGATAAAGGATTTTCTTTCTCTGGGAAATTCGGCAAAATCATTTCTTGAGGAACTTGAAGCAACGGAACTTGCTCCGCGGATGCATCTTAGAAAAATTCTCAGATTAACTGCAATATACGATAAAGAACTTATCGCAAATGCATTGCAGGATGCCGTAGAATTAAAAACATATCGCTATAAATATGTTGAGTATCTTCTTAATTCAAGAGCAAAAAATTCTTCGATGAATAACGGACTATTACATGTTCCAAGAGCTCAGGATTTATTAGAAATAAGAACAGAAAACCCAGGCATGAATCAATATAACAAATAACAAAGGAAACGAAATGAATAATGCCACAGAAGAAATAAAAAAGGATCTTGATTATTTAAAACTTCCATATTTACATGACAATATTTCTCAATTAGCACAAGAAGCAGCAAAGAAAAATCTTTCTCATTTGGATTTTTTTACATCTGCAATATCAATGGAAGTAGCCAAAAAACATGGAAGAGCTGCTGAAAGACGAATAAAACGTGCTGGATTTCCATTTGTAAAAACGATGGAAGGATTTAGATGGTCACATCCAACAAAAATAAATCGTGATTTAATTAAGCATTTGTTTACTCTAAACTTCATAGAAGAAAAGCGTAACGTAGCTTTTTGTGCACTCCCGGGGCTGGGCAAAACTCACATCAGCATCGCTTTAGCACATCACGCATGTATGAACGGTTATCGTGTCTGTTTCGAAACGGCAAATACTATTATAAAAAA
>JAYEIY010000301.1:0-5323 GCA_034660375.1 Verrucomicrobiota bacterium | reverse complement strand
CAATGAATGCTTCTGTGAAGATGAGGAACTTAAAAAGGTTTTTGTCGAATTTATTTATAAAAATATGACAGGACTCTCAATAAATTCCTGGATTAAAATCTGTGGAACAATCAATCAGAAAAAAATGCCTAAGGAAAAATAATTTTTTATGAATGTTGAGAAAATTGTTCACGTAGATCCCCCT
The DNA here is from genome assembly GCA_034660375.1 of Verrucomicrobiota bacterium. Taxonomy (GTDB): domain Bacteria; phylum Verrucomicrobiota; class Lentisphaeria; order UBA2565; family JAYEIY01; genus JAYEIY01. Next base: position 5,139 of record JAYEIY010000301.1, on the reverse strand, counting down.
CTTAAACTTGTTTTGCATAAAAAAACAATCTCTAAAACTCGAAACTATAAAAATAGATAATTTTTTATAGAAAAGATATATTCTTTCTGTATATTCTGTTGTTTGAAAAGTTTACGTGGAAAACTGAAAAATTTGAAATCTAATTAGCCATTGCACGAAAAGTCTTTTTCACTTTGCTCGAAGGCTTTTCGCATATTGTCTGTTTCTGTTTGCAGTTATTTTTTGAGCAAATAACACTTAGCCCCACTTTCACTGCAAATGAAGAAAAAAAGAAAAAATATTTTTTTTCTAATCTCAACTAGATTTTTCTCTAAGCAGGGATTTTTATTTTGTAGAGACCTAAAAAAAACATTGCTTGACATTTTCTAAGCACGATGTATTCTAAGAACTATGTATATTAAAGAGATCAAAACAACTAATAAAAAAACTGAAAAAGTATATGTCAAACATGTACTTGTTGAGTCTGTGCGTGTAAACGGTCAACCCAAACCGCGAAATATCATGCATCTTGGACGACTTGATCTTCCACGAGAATTATGGAAGCAACTTGCTTCTGAACTTGAAGCAAGACTTCGTGGGCAGATGAGCTTGAACATTCCAGGGGTTCGGCTCAAAAAAGCTGTTGCCATTGTAGCGAATAAAGCAATGGATAAATACGCAATTCTTAAGCAGGAAAGAAAAAAGAAACAAAAACGTAAAGAAAATAATAAGGTTAACTCCGAGAAAACTAAACAAACAGACAAGAATGAAGAGGCAATAAACGTTTTGCCTAAAGATGTATCAACTGGCAGTCTCCGTAGTTTTGGAGCAGAGTTGGTCATTCATGAGACATGGAAAGGACTTCATATGTCTGAGTTATTAAAAGAATTGAAATTTTTAAGTAGGCAATCAAGTATAGCGGAAGCACTTGTTGCAAGTAGGCTTATTAGTCCTGGAAGTGAGTTGTCAACACATAAGTGGCTTCGCAAACGTTCAGCAATTGGAGAGTTAACTATTGAAAACATAGAAAATACAGGTCTTAATACTTTACATAAGGTCGGTGATCAACTGCTAAAACACCAAAAAACAATTGAGAAACACTTAAGAATGCGTGAAAACAAATTATTTCCTAAGAGAGAGATGATTTACTTATTTGACCTGACTAATTTTTATTTTGAAGGGCAAGCGTTGGGAAATTCTATAGCTTATCGAGGAAAATCTAAAGAAAAACGATCTGACTGTCCATTGGTTTCTTTGGGGCTTGTTGTCGATACAAGTGGATTTCCTATTTACAGCAAAGTTTTTAAAGGAAATATCAGCGAACCTTCTACTCTCAAAGAAATATTAGAGGAGATGGGTTTTTTAGATAACAATCAACTTCTACCTGAACGCCCCACTTTGATTATGGATAGAGGAATTGCCACCAAAGACAACCTTACATTAATCAAAAAAAATAAGTTTAATTATGCTCTGATTACTAGGGGACCTCGTAACAGTCATTATCAGGAAGAATTTGAAAACTACAAGAATGATAAAGAATTTAAATCAATCATTCGCAACAATAAAACAATACACATAAAAAAAATATTAAAAGATGATAAAACAGCAGAAGTTTTATGTATAAGCGAAGGTAAAAGAAAAAAAAGAGAATGCAATGAAATTACGCTGGATTGAACACGCAATGGAAGATTTTGCCAGCTTGCAACGTTCCATAAAATCCAACAAAAAAGGGACAGTAAGTAATATTAGTACAGGATATGAGCGAATTTGGTCGCATTCGGGAACGCTATCCAAGTTTAAATAAATATTTTGAGTATAAAATTATTGCTGACACTGAAAATCTAGAAAAGGCTACAGATCTGAAATATAAAAAACTTCCGGTTTTTGATATTGACGGAGAAGAGAATCCATTAGTTGGAAGTTATGTTATAGAATCTTCTTTTCCAGAGTAGACAAGCGAACAAATATGGTCGTTATACATGACTCTTACAAGGGTGGAAAAAGCATTCAGAGCGATGAAAACCGATTTGGGCACAAGACCTATATTTCACCAGAACGAGGAACGAACAAAAGCACATCTTTACATATCTATACTTGCATACCATATTTTATGCAATATTGAGTATAAACTGGGGCAACAGAGTGATTACAGACATTGGTCAACTATTAAAAATATTCTTTCTACTCATCAAAGATCAACAGTTATACTAACAGACACGAATGAGAATATTCACCACCTAAGATTATCTTCTCAACCAGAAGGAGAACACATGGAAATATATAGAAAGTTGAAAATAAAACCGCAAAAAAATATGAAAAAATATTTTATTGCAAAACGATTATGATTTTACTTCTAGAGACCAAAAAAAAATGGTTTTGACTTTGAAATATAATTAAACGGGTAAACTTGGGTCAATAGTTTTAATAACTGGAATTTTTTCTGCCATGATCCTGCGTTTTCTATGCTGAATTAGAGAATTGTCATGTTCTTGTTCGCTTATGTCAATCCCACGCTAAAAGGAACGTTGATGCTCGGCAATTATTCTGTTTTTCGCCCAAATACGAACTTTATTGACAGAGGCTTCGATCATGGCATCTTCGTAAACATATTCAGTTGGGACACTATAAGTATTCGAGTCAAATCTAACTCTGTACATTTTATTTATCTTTACCGGCACTCTTCGACTACAATCGTATGGATGAATCGGCAATTCCTGCAAAGTTTCTTCCTTATGCATTTCAACTGGCTTACGATTTGTAGTCCTATTAATACTGGGAGCTTTTCATATCCTGGTATACAATATCAGTGGTATTGGGATAGCTATTTCTATAAAGAAGCTGATTCAACTCTCAAACTATTTAAAGGTTATTGGTTAAGAACTGCAACTCTCGTATCTATAACTTTTTCATAACCTCTATCTATTTACATCAAAAGCAAAAATTTGTACTTTTTCTGCTCCATGTGTTGCTTTAATTGTCAGTTTTACGGCTTTTGCTTCAATTTTAACTGGAATTTTAACTAGGCGTTGATAATTATTGTTCGTCTCAAAAGCCAAAAGCCAGGAGTTATTTTCATTCAGATATTCTATTTTATATTCCTTAGTCAATGTTTTTGGAATATCAAATTTGGAATTACCTGAAAGGGGGTAACTTGAAGGCATATTTTTTATGTCACGATTCAGATTGCTGTCGAATATTAGTCTTATTTGTGTTATTTTTTCAATAGATTTAAATTCATACTTAATCCAATCTTTGTTTTCTCCTTTCCACGAGTTTTCCTTGCCATCTGCAGGACGATCAATACCGTTTCGTAAGATCTCGGTATTACCATTTGAAGCAGTTAAGATTGCTGATTTAGTCAGCTTCGATACAGGACGTCTATGCCATGGAAGATAACAGTCGTCATTCATTAGGTTTTCCTGAAGTTTTTTAATTTCTTCTTTATATAAACTTTTTGGAGTCAAATTTTTTTTTACACAAATTGCAGCAGCAATCCCAATAGCCTGTCCCATAATTCCACATGTTGCCATAACTCGTGTAGAACTCATTGCCGAATGTGTGTAACTTATATTCCGTCCTGCAAAAAACATGTTATCTATATTTTTGGAATAGAGGCAACGATAGGGGATTCCATAAGGGGTGGGAGCTTTGTGAAAAATAGTTGGGACACCTGGATAATATAATCCTTCGGGGTGATGATCATCCATGCTCCATCCTCCATAGGCAACAATATCATCGAATTTTCCTTCCGAACGCAAATCATTTTGTGTAAGAATATGATCTCCAACAAATCTTCGGGATTCGCGTTTTCCAGGTAGAGATCCTACCCATTCTATAGCCCAGTTATCAGCTCCATGATCTCCATGGTTTTTAATGTGATCCCAAATCCCGTAGACAATTTTTTGTAATTCATGCTTCAACTCTTCTGTATCATCAATTGTGTTAGAGATACCTCCGACTTCTAACCACCAGAAGTTCTGCCATCTACTCAGCTGGTGGTCACGATTCGGTAAAGAATTGTCATCAGGATATTTGTATGCCCATGCAGGAGAAATAAATTTTTGAGGAGAATCAAATTCACGCAACTGTATTAGACAACTCATGCCCATCGTTTTGTCATCTGGTTTAGAGGGTGCTATTGATTCGTTAAATTCATTTTCAGCCTCACGTCCTAAACGAAACTCAGCACCTGTGAGTGGGGCCAAAATTCCGTCCCCAGAACAGTCAGCAAAATGTTTGGCTTTAACTTTATGCCATGTTTCGGTTGTCAACTGCCATCCGGTAATTGATTTGATTGTATCATCATTCATTTCCGCATTCATACAGGAACAATTCATTAATAGCTTGATATTTGGTTCAAAAGCTACTTTTTCATACAAAATACTATCCCATATAGAAAAAATGGGAGGAGAGTTACGGTATAGACTTTCTAATTCAATTTCTTCTATAATTCCTGTCTCTCTATTATTTTTTCCGTGTGCTCCACAAATCCACATGCGAATTTCACTGGAGGCATTTCCACCTAAAACCGGTCTATCATGCATAAGTGCTACTTTTATTCCATTTCTGCTGCGGAGATTGCAGTACACATTCCTGCAAGTCCACCACCAATAACACACAAGTCAACGTTATGCTTAACTTTTTTCATTTGAAATATCCTCGGCTATTTTTTTAGATATATTTCTAAGAACGTTTATATATAGATTCAGATTTGAATTGCTTATCTCTCCTGATATACCTATTGCAGCATATGATGGAAAACCTATTTCTACGGCAACTGAAACATTTTTATTATTTTTTAGAATTGCATATCCTGATTGACGAAACTTATGAATGTCTTTTAGCAACTCTTTTATTCCCTTATATCTAGGAATAAGGTCATAATCTGAATATATTTCCTTGATTTCTTCATCTTTTTTGCGGGAAAGAAGAACCATTCCTAAACTTGATTTTGTTGCAGGATAAAATTTTATATGACAAATCCCTTCTTCAAAAGGCATCCCTGGAGAATGGTGAAAAAGATAAGAGACCTTGTCACGCCACAAAACACCAAGAGCAACTATTATATCTCCAAAAAACTCCAATTTCTGTAAATATCGTATGGAAACCTTAAATAAACCAGAATTTGTCAGACTTTGAGCTGAAAGAACGTGCATTCCA